>DATLZX010000129.1:0-12332 GCA_035573795.1 Pyrinomonadaceae bacterium
ATACTCAGTAAGATCCGTATCCTGCGGATTCAGATACCTGTCTTTCAAATGTTCCCTTGAATATGTATAAGAACCATTGAGTGAAAGCCCTTTTGTAAACCTTTTAACAAACTGAAGTTGCAGGGAGTGGAAATTGCTCGAGCCGTTATATTCCGTCACTGAAACGTTTCCAAATTGCGGGAAAGGAGTTAGCAGCCGCCTCCTCTGGATTGTAGAAGCATTCCATGTAGCACTGTCAGGCACAAGCGTACGAAACGGGTTAGGAACGCTTGCATTGAGAAATGTATTTGCATTTGTGATTGCAGTATTCAAAGTGGCAGGGTCTGCCGTGGCAAGGTCAACCAGGTATTGCCGCGGTATGTAATTCAGCTCTCTGTTGACCGCCAGATTGCTCCCCTTGGAATAGATGTATGTCGCCTCTACACCAACCCCACCCCAAATCTCTCTCTGCACACCAATCACAAACCTTGTATAGTTGGCATTTTTCCTTTCATTCTGAAGAATTACACTGGTCGGGCCTGTACCGCCTACTGAAGTAAGGTCTCTTCCTACAAAAGTCATCAATCCCTGCGAGTTTCCAGGCGATGGCAAAATTCCTCCTGGAAACGGGTTTGCCAGTGTTGCGACAAATGTCAACCCATTGTTTGTCGTCGGTGTGAATAATGTCGGAGTTGAAAATCCGGGTTGAAAGATAACATTTTGTGTAATGATCTGGAACGGTGCAGTGAAAATTCCAAAGCCGCCCCTGATTATAGTTTTCTGGTCTATGGCGTACGAAAAACCAATCCGAGGCTGCCAGTTGTTTTTGTCCATTCGTTGATTTGGCTGAGATGGGTCATTAGCAAAAATAAACCCGCCGGCCAGATTTTGAAAAGCATCAATCGGCACCCCACTCGGCACATTGGCATTGTAGTTTGCCAATACTTGGGCCCTGATCGGGCTTGGCGCTGTTCGGTCAAAGTCTACAATCATCCGCCCCTCTGTTTCCTTGAATCCTGTTTCAAGTTCATATCTGAGCCCGAGGTTAAGTGTTAATTTCGAAGTAACCCTAAAGTCGTCCTGAACAAAAAAGCCGTGATATTGCGAGGAAACATCATATACCTGCGGATTATCAATCAGGCTGTTCGTACTCGCAACGGGGATGCCGAGTAAAAACGATGCAAGCTCTCTACCTGCCCTATCCCTTTCTGTATTTCCTGAATTTGACGCCCGCATTGTATATGTTCCCTGAAACTGGAATCTGCCTGCAGCGTATCCTGCATAGTCGAAAGTCTCATGCAGCCGGCGATAGTCGTAGCCATATTTCAATGTATGGTTACCCCAAACCTGAGTAAACATAGGCTGCAGTGTAAACATATCGAATGGCCGTTCGCGTCCGTCATTGTAATCAGCCCTCAATGAACCTACCGTAAGGAAATTGGTGAAATCAAAACGTGGAAAAATGAAACTCTGTCTGTCAGCAGGGATGCCCGTAAAGCCGAGGTCTCCGGCAGTCGGCTGGCCCTCTTGAAATCTGCGCAGTTTGAACATATTCCAACTGCTTCTCAAGTCCAGAATCAAATTAGAATTAAAAGTTGATGTCCAGTTTACGTTTACTCCATTATTACGCCTGTTTTCAAACCCTTGAAATATTGAACCGGGCTCCATAGTCAGGTTATAACGGTCTTCTGTATTACGGCTGTGATAGTATTTGCCGAATATACGGTTATTCTCATTGATATTATGATCAATCCTTACCATGTAAGAACGGTACGGCCTTATCAGATTTTGATCGGTTATATAATTGTTTTGTACTCCTGGAAGGTTGGGTTCAGGAAAATATTTCATGAAGTTCAGTGCAGGAGCATACATTCTATTCAAGGGAATTATGTTACCCGGAAATGGATTTCTGCATATTGTAGAACCGCTCGGGTTAGGTGTGCAATCGCTGTTTGCTCTGTACGCCGTTGCCGGATCATAAATTACAGTAGTAGGTAGAAGTTCAGAAAAATCTCCCTGCCGCATTTTTGCTGTAGGCACAGAATAAGTCGTAGTTTGCGCTACGTTGTCTTTCTGCCTTTCATATGAAAAAAGGAAGAAAGTCTTCCCTTTGAATATTGGGCCGCTGATGGTCGCACCGTATCTGTTGTATTTTCTATCTGGACGTTCCAAACCTGCCCTGTTATTGAAAAAATTGTTGGCTGTCCGGCTTTTATCCCTGTCATAAAAATAAAGTGCGCCGTTGAACTTGTTGCCGCCGCTTTTGGTGGCTACGTTGACGGTAGCGCCGGCTGTAAAACCCATCTGTGCATCGAAAGTATTGGTCTGAACCCTGAATTCTTTTGTCGCTTCGGATGGCGGAGTGAAAGCTACCTGGCCGTCGTATGCTAGATTTGGTGAGCCGTCGAGGTTTATAACGTTGCCGCCCGAGCCATTTACCTGATTTCCCTGTGTGCCGTTGCTTCTGAATCCGGCCAGATTGCCATTCGCGGTTGGACCCTGGAAATTGGGATCGCCTGTGTATACAATGCCCGGAGCCTGCGTCGCCAAAACGTAAGGTGCTCCTTCTGCAAGCGGCAATTCCTCAATCTGGCGTTGCGAAACCTGTGTTCCAAGCGTTACACTGCCACGCTCAAGCAACTCAGTATCGGCAATTATGTTTACCTCAGCCGATGTCCCTATCTCCAGGCTAAAGTCAATTGTCAGTTTATCACCGACTGAAACTACTACCTTTTCTCTTGTAGCCGTCTTGAATCCCTGTGCCGTTACTGTTAAAGAATATTCACCGGGCAGAAGCAATGGGAAGTTAAATGCGCCGCTGGCGTTGCTCTCTATGGTATTTTCTACCCCGGTAGCTAGGTTTTTTATACTCACCTTTGCACCTGGTATTATAGCTCCATTCGGGTCTGTAACAGTGCCCGTTATACTGCCACGAAATTCCTGTGCCAGCACTGAAGCTGCACAGATCAGAAAAATCGAAACGGCAAGAGCCGCTGTCTTCAGTAAAAGCCGCAGTTTCATCTCTTCTACCATCCTTTTGATATCTATTTCTCGGAATAAGAATCTTGAAAAAGTTGTATTATTCTATAATTGGTTTTACCAATTATGCAAGCGCAAAAATGATTTTTTTAAAATTATTCAGACAAAATTTTAGTTTTTATAGTTTTTAAGCTAAAAACATTGGAAGATTTTTTGATTTTGGCCACCTTCGTCGAGATTTCTGCTGAAATTATCCGTATAACCACTACTTATTGAATAATTAAATTGGTTATTCCAATTTAATTACGCATCGGACTAAATCAGGCTATCTAAAGAAGCTTCTTAGGTGATTTTTCTAAACCGGTGTCTTTTGGGGCTTTAGCTAATTCAGGCAGAGAGAGTACCTTACTTGCTTTGGATCAAGAATTCTGTCTCTGTATTTCGGGGCAAAAGTGTTCAGGTTGATTCTGACTTTTCTTACTATCGAGCAATATATTCCATCGTCGGAAATTTTTTCATTGAGAAAGTTCATCGCAGCGACCTCGCTCCAATACTCCCTGTCTTCCCAAATATCTATTGGCTGGGCTCCCAGTTCGTTTTGCAATTTAATCAGCCGTGGGTCCATTGTATTAAACCCGTTTGTCAGGAAAATATTGTAATATGCCTGCATTATTCTGTTTTGTTTTTGGATCAGGCCGGCAGCGGCGCTATCAGTAAAAGTAACGTGTGCGAGCTCGTGGATGAATTTAGCTGCTGCAAGCAAATCCGAAATTCCCGTCAGGCTTTGCGTTTGCTCAGAGATGGAGTTCATCACTGGATAATAAACCGGGTCCGGAGTTCCCTTATTAATTTCTTTACCGAGCGTTATTGTAGCCCCGATCAATCTTCCGTTTTCATCCCAGATGAAATCTCCCGTGCCGGCTCCGTATTTGACGGATTCTGAAACCTTTATATTCAACTGAAAATCTTCCCTCTTGGCATATTTATCCCAAATCTTGCGTGCATATTCTGTAGATAGTAAGGCTTTTTTCCAGGTTTCATATTTCTGGCGGTACAATGAGGGCACAGACTCACGTATTCCGCCACGGCTTGTTTTTTCGAAGTTTTTGGCTTCTGCTGATTGTTTTACACTGTATCCTTCAGAGGATTGTCGGTAAGCGGCTGCAATCGTTGGGTTTGCGGCAGCTAAAGCCCAAGTTACTGAAATGGCCAAAGAGTAAAAAGCAAAAGCCTTTTTCATTAAACTTCTCCTCCCAAAGTCATCCTTGCCTGATTTAACCCAAAGTCTGTACGGCTAATGTAGAAAGCCTGCTTAAAGGTTAAACCTTAGCAATACCTGAATATTTTATTCCAAATCGCAGGTATCTTAATAAAAAAATAAGTCGAGCTGAATTGCTCTGGCCTTTGCATTCAGCACGACTATGATAATCAATGTTAAACAAACAGATCTTTTATAAATTAGGAAAGAGATTTATTTGCTTTAAGATCGTAACCCCATTTTCCGGCACTCGATGTAGCGCCCTTGTTATCCTGTATAAAGTACTCCCCTTCGATTTTTGCAAAGTTTATAGAAACCTGATCGTAGGGCAGAATGTCTGCATTTGCAGAGCCGCCGGTTTGGTAACTTGAAATCAAAACATCGCTAAGTTTGATTTTAAGATAAACCGCTGGCTTATCACCTGCTTTTCTACAAGTAAGCTCAGCATAGGGAATATGCTTGCCTGTAGCGCAATAGAGTGACAGTTTTGGAGAGGCTTTGTTAATCTGCATGGTAAAGTGAAAATCCTGCATAGCGACTTTACCTGCACCTCCACCTCCGCCATGGGCGAAGCTTCCAGAATTAGACTCGCCCCAGGACCAGCTCTGTAGATCAATACAGCCTTTCATTTTTTCATCCTGGCTTTCACCCTCTATTCCGTCTATTTTCAGAAAATAATCAGTTTTTGCCATTTGATTTGCTCCTTTCTATAAAATGATTTTATTACTGATGCCTTGGCATGTTTGCCATTTTTCCAGCCTCATTGCCAAGACGGACTATCTAGCTATTTTTTGCGAAAATTATCTAAGTATTTGCTCTTAGCCGTTTTGCGGCAATTTACAGCGTTTGCAAACAATAGGACTGTCGGGCGGCCAAAAAGCATTTACTGCAATCAATTTTTTTTTGCACCGCCCCGGTACTTACGCGAAAAAAGGCTTTATTTTCTCTACCCTTGAGCTGGTGGCGGTAGATCTGCTACCAACCTGAGCGAGACTGAAAGCTCATCGAGCTGGAAGTGCGGCCTCAAAAAGGCAACCGCACGGTAACATCCCGGCTTGCCGGGTATTTCGGCCACATCCACCCTTGCTTCTCTGAGCGGATATTTCGCTTTTGTCAAAGGGCCGGCCATATCATCTTCCGTAATGTAATTCTTGATCCAGCGGTTGAGGAAATCCTCGGCCTCGGCTCGTGACATAAAGCTTCCGATCTTGTCCCTCATCATTGCCTTTAGATAGTGCGCAAATCTCGATACTGCGAAGATATATTGCAATTGGGCTGAAAGCCTTGCATTCGCATTCGCTGCGTCACTGTCATATTTCTTAGGCTTATTGGCTGATTGCACAGCGAAGAACGCTGCATAATCCGTACCCTTGCAGTGGACAAGCGGAATAAACCCATTGTCTGAAAATTCTTTTTCGCGTCTATCGGTTATCGCAACCTCAGTCGGGCATTTCATAGCGATTTCGCCCTCATCGGTCTTGAAGGTATGTGTCGGCAGTCCCTGAACCAGTCCGCCGCCTTCCACGCCACGAATCGCTACGCACCAGCCATGCATTGAAAACGCCTCAGTAATTCGGGCGCCGAGTGCATAAGCTGCATTGCCCCAGAGGTATTTTTTATGGTCGCGGCCATCTACATCCTCTTCAAACCGGAAGGACTCGGTTGGCTTGGTTGCCTCACCGTATGGCTCTCGCATAAGAACGTGTGGCATCGTCAGCCCCACATAGCGCGAATCCTCTGATTCACGGAAGCTGCGCCATTTCATATATTCGGTTCTATCGAATATCTTCGAAATGTCTCTTACTTCCGTCATGTCTGAGAAAGTATCCCAGCCGAACATTGCCGGAGAGGCTGCGCTCAAAAATGGAGCATGTGCGGCAGCCGCCACGCCTGCAATCTGTTCAAGCAGTGAAAGGTCTTGCGGATGATTTCCGAACTCATAATCGCCGATCAGGCAGCCATATGGAGCTCCGCCAAATGTGCCATACTCTTCTTCGTAGATTTTCTTGAATAGAGTAGATTGGTCGAATTCGAGCGCACGTTCGAAGTCCTTGAGCAGCTCCTTCTTTGTAACATGCATTACGCGGATCTTGAGCATCGGACTGGTCAAACTGTTCTTGACCAAATAATGCAGCCCGCGCCAAGAGGCTTCCAATTTCTGAAATTCCTCATGATGCATGATTTCATTCAACTGTGCCGAAATCAGCCTGTCTATTTCGGCAATGCGCGAATTAATGGCTACATCCATGTTTTTGGACATAGTCAATGTCCCGCTCATTACCTGATTGACGAACTCGCTGATCATGTCTCGGGCTCTTTCCCGCTGAAAATCATCGCGGGCCATTTTGCCCTCGGTCAAAATCTTATCGAGCAAACTGCCTTCTTGTTCTACAGTAGTTTCTGCCGCTTGCGGCGCGGCCTCGCCTTTTGTCTTAGCCATAGTTTACTAACCCTCCTTTCCCTCAGCGTCGATGCCTAGCTCACTGCTGAGCGCTTTTTGTTTATCGACATTGGCAATAATATCCTCGAGCATAGACTCTAATTTCTCATTGCCATCCATTTTGGATCTAAGGTCGGAGAGCTTTTGTCGCGCTTCGACCAATTTTCTCAACGGTTCGACCTGCTGAACGATTCTGTCCGGCTCGAAATCCTCGATTGATTTGAATTTCAGCTCGATGCCCATTTTACTGCCGTCGTCCTGCAGTTTGTTATCAACAGTAAAGGCAAGCCTCGGTGACATGCCTGCCATTACCTGATCGAAGTTGTCTGCATCAATTTCAACAAACTTTCGATTCTTGAATGCCGGCAGTGGTTCTTCGGGCTTACCGACGAAGTCTCCCATCACGCCTACGACGAATGGCAGCTCCTTGAGCTCGATTGCACCGCCGATTTCTACATCGTAGGTAATCTGGACACGCGGTGGGCGAACGCGGTCGATCTTATGCTGTAAGCTTTCTTTTGTTGGCATTTCTGGATCTCTCCTTGTTTATGAAAATATTTATCAGGTTTATTAGGCCTTGATAATTTAGACAAAAAGCGCTACCAATCGCTATTTGTGCTCTCCGATGTTTCACTTTCGGAACTTGAATACTCTGAGTCATAGCCGGAGCCGGAACCATAATCCGAGTAGCCGGACCCGATTCCAAGCGTTTCGCGGATGCTGCTTAGGACGTTCTCGTCTTTTATAACGTCTTGCAGCCAACTGTCAAGCGGCATATTTCCCCACCTTACAGCCCTTTGCACAAGGTATGCTACGGGCGAGTGCGGCTCTGTCCTTTGGAAAAAGGCTGCAATCTCTGAGAGTTTCCTTAATGCGTCTGCCCTGCCGGAAACAGCACCACCGGACCTTCCGCCGGCTGATTCACCGCCGGCGCCATTAGCGCCCTCTGTCTGCTCAGCGTCTGAGGGGTCCGGCTCTTCGACCCGTTTATCGGCCAATATTTTCTTGACCAGAGTATGAACTGCGTCCAGAGACTTGTTCATTTGCCCAAGCCCCGGCATTTGATTCCTGTCGTATTTTTCCTCGATTACCCTGTTTAGTTCTTTCAGCTCTGTCCAGCATTCTTCTAAAACGTAATTTACCTGCTCACAGAACAGCCGGCGGGTTTGGGCTTTTGCTTTCTTCCATTTATCAGCTGTAGCCCTGTTCTCCCGCTTGACCTGTTCCATCATCAGCCGGTATTTTTCCTGGTCCTCGGATGAAAATGCGCTGAGGTCTTCCGGGATATCGAATCTTTTGGCATCTTCCCAGCCGGCATATCCGTAACCTTCGCCTTGAGTTACCGGCACCATTTTTATTGCAAGCGAGACTTGGGTATCAAACCATGAGATCGCATTGGCTCTGCCCTCCATGTCGCCTTCGTCAATCTCCGGATGCAGGCTATCCCAAAATCTGTCTTGCAGGCCAGCTAAGAGCTTTATACTGTCCCTTAAGCCCGCAAAACCATATGTTTTGACCAGGGCCTCACTGAACCAGGCAGCTACCTGTAAATCCTTGGTTTTATTCATCAGGGCGTCTGTGGCAAGGTCAATTACCTTTCTGTAATCCGCGCTTTTCAGCTCACTTTGCCATTCACCCTGCGTAAGCGGGTCATCGGCGCGGCGAGCTTCGGCAATCTCGTCATAAAGCCCGGTATAGCGCTGATTTTCGCCCGAGGGCGATTCCTCCGATATAGGAGTTAATAGCGCCTCGAGGTCAATCACCGGCGGTTGCTGGAGCTCCTCATTCATAGATAGTTCTCCTTTGCCCTAAACCAGCCGAAACAAAGCCGTTTCTGTTTCCGAATGGGGTAAGGCATTATTCTAACGTAAAAAATTATATATTTCACGCATTTTCTGCACCCTGTGCGTGTTCAAACTCAATGCTCTTAATATCTGATAAAGAACGATCTCGCCCGCTCATCCAGTATAATTTAGCTCCTTCGCCCATATAGAGGTCGTTGCCGAGGTCTCTCCAGTCAACGCTTCTGCCCAGCCTGACAAGGTCATTCTCATGCTTCCAGGTATTTACATATAGTGCGGGCATGAAAAGCTCACCCGAAATGCCATTCACCAACTGAAACTTTGCCTGAGGCCAGAAAATGTCCCTGAGAGACTTTCGCTCCAGAAATTCGATAGAAACAACATGTTCGAATGGCAGCCAGACGTAGGCATCTTTGATAAATGCCTCGAATACGCACATTGTCAGGTCATTATAATCCCTGAAGTCACGGAAACCCTCGCCATTTACTGTAACGCGGAATTCTGGCCTATTTTCATCAACTTTGTCCAGCAGCTCGCGGGCGGCGGCTATTTCACCTAGCCGGACCAGCTCTGTTGCCTTGATTAGATCCTCTACGTATTCCGGGAAAGGCATTGCAGACTCCGGCCGCGTTCCGTGCGAGTAAAAGTTTGCGCGGTCTCTTTCGGCCTTGAAATTTTGCCGATATATCATCGTTCCGACCAGTGCATTCGCATCCTGATGTCCGATGGCGTCCAATTGTTTTTCTGCCCTGTCCCATTCACCGCTGAAGTAGGACAGTTCGAAAAGAAAGGTTCTGGCCGAGACATTTGTAGGATTCGATTTCACAAGCTTTATCGCCTCTTCTACTGCCCCTTTCAGGTTGCCTGCGTCGAGTTCTAATTTGGCGTTGTTCATAATTTGCCTTTCCTCGCTTATTTTTGAATTGCTTTTGCCGGCCGCTTTGTTTGCCCCGTTTCAGTTTAAGTAGCTTGAAGAAAGCCGGTTAATTAAACATCCCGTTTGCTTATTAGAAATCAGTTTGCTTGAAAAGCCTGTTTTTCGGAAAAAGCTATTTTTTATCGTTAAAAGCCATTTGTTCGGGAACTTAAGTTTAAACCAAAAAAGGTAATTTACTCGAAAACTTAACTTTCAATCCCAAAATGCCGTTTACTCTGAGAATTATCCAAAGGCTTTCCGGCCCTAACCTCACTTCCAGATAGCATTTGGAGCTCTAAGCTCACGGTAGATACGTTTATCGAAAGGATCACCGCCGCTTGGCCTTATGGTCGCAACAAGTGTTTTGCCACCGACCGAATAGCTCAAAAGATACTCCCCGCCTGATTGTTTCTGTGGATTTCCGCTATCAACAAATCTGAACAGGCCCCAGTTTCCGGGAAATACTTTTGAATCAGACGATCCCGTGCCTGTCGTATTCGCCGAGCCTACTGTACCCGCAGTTGATGCCAACGAGATCTTTACGCCTGTCTCCGCAGAGCCGGCTGCAGGGAAGGTTCCCTTGAGCGAGCCTGTGCCCTCATTGGTCGTCTTTTGTCCGTCTATCGTTACCTCGATCAAAGCATCCTTGGCCGGCCGTATACTGAATTCATACTCGAATTTAGGAGTCGGGCTGTTACCGAAAAGCGCTTTTTGTACCGTTCTGACCTGATTGAGATATTTCACAAACTCATCGGTAAATTGCATTTCTGAATCTTTTTTCACCCGAAGCTGGCCATCTGCTTCCTCAAAGTATCTTTCGAGGCGATCCTTATAAAACTTGGTAAATTTTCCATCTACGGGGTTTAAGTATGCCGCGATCTTTGTCAGGTCAGCATCGGACTGGCTGTCGTCAAAAGGATAGCCTTTTTCGATTTCCTTTGCGGCTGGCAGGATTTCCTGCGTCCAGACTTTCGCCGTCTGAGCTTTGAAATCCACACCAAGCAGCGAACGTAAATTCCCGATCGGCTCCTGAAGCAAATTGGCGACTTCCTGTGCAGATGGCGTCTCGCTGAACCCTACGAGTAGATTATTTATATTACCTTCTCTGGCACGAATCTTCAGTGTATTGTCGTCATCTTTTGCAATTTCTGAAGCAATTTCTTTCAGCTTGTCATTTGAAACCCTCGACAGGGCCTTGTAAAGCGTACTCAGCTCATTCCGATATTTTTCAATCGGCGCATTTTCGGCCTGTTCTTTTGTCCCGACAAAAGTAAACAGTGGTCGGAACTCCTTCTCCGGCTGGCTGCCGCCGGTTTCCGTAGTTTTTGCCGGCATTATGTAGCTGAGAATTTTGTCTATCCAGCCTTCTGCTTCCGGTTTTGCCGAGAGGTTTGTATTCTTGGCAATTTCCCGCATCAGTATTTCGAGCGGCGAATTTGCCTGCGATAATACCAGAAGTGCCTGCGTGGCATCGTCCTTGTTCTGGTATTTTCTGATATGGGTCGCCTTTACAAAATTGCGCCAGTGATCGGCATAGTCCCTGTAATACCTGTCCAAAATCATTGCGGAATCGGTTGATTTTGTCAGGGTGTTTTTTCCGACCTCGCCCATTACCCAGTCATCCTCACCCAGCTTCTTATCTGCCTCTTGTATTGCCTGCTTCATCAAATCGAAGCCGGCACGGGTGAATGCACCCGGCACAGTATAACTTCCTTCTAGAAAGCCTGTATCTGCAGCATTTCGTGTCAGTATTTCATTGACGGAAGTTTTACCGACTTTATCATCTACTATCCGCGAAATCTCAGTAACTTTACGGCTGTAGTATCTGTAAGCTGCGGGGAAATCCTTCAGCTTGTTTCTGGTATCTGCTACAAGCTTGCCATCCAGGGCAATTCTCGGGAATTTGAAGTCATCATCATCCCGGTCAATCTGCTTTGCCCAAAATTCCAACTGCTGTTGCGCAACAAGTTTCATATCCGGGGGAACTTTAGATTCAGTTACCCAGAAATCCCTTAGAGCATTTACGATGTCCGTAGAGTCCGCCTTGTCCTTATACTCGCCTGAGAGCATCAAATATGCCTTCAAAAGGTCATAATGCCGCGCAAGATTCTGCTCTTCCTGCTGTGTAAGCTGTGCTGGATTAGCCACTGGCGGGCTGTTGGCGAATTTCCTCAATTCGGCCTCGAGCGCACTGATTGTCGGCTTTTTGAATCTCTGCTCTACGATGCTGAAATAAATCGGCAGAAGGCTCTTTTTGTAGATCCTGCTTCCCGAGTACATTCCAAAGCGCAGATACAAAGGAGGGCTGTTTCTGTCATAATCATCAAGCCGCTCGAGCAGTTGCTGCATATCCTTTATGGCGTTTATTTCCTTACGCGTTTCATCCTCTTTTTTGTCCAAAGGATTTTTGCCAGTATCTGCCTTGATTATGGTAAGGACCCTGTCGCCAACCTCTACAGCCTCCGCCAGGAGCTGCCTGTTTGAAAACAGCGAGACAGTGGACATAACGAGCGCTGCAAGAACCAATAGTGCCCCAAGTGCCGTTAAAACCCAGCCTAGAATTGGCGGGCGCTGCCTTTGCGCAATAAAAATTGCCGCAATGTCTTTGTCTCTTAAGAAAACCTCACGGAAAAGTCGTTTTATAAAATAGCTTGCTGTGAGCGTCTGAGGCTGTGCGCCGGAGGCCTTCTGTGGCACTGCGGCTGTAAAATAAAATCCCCGAAGCAAGGGGTTCTGGCTGAAAGGGCTCGGCCTGAAAAGAGCGTTTACAAACGTCCCGAATTTGCGCCTTGCCGAATTGAAATGAAGCGGGAAATTGAAAATCCTCAATTGCCTGAGCGGTGGAAATGGCGCCGAAAGGCGTATAATACGCCTACGCATCAATGCTTCGCTTAATTTCTCGAATTCTCCATCGAAAAGTGCTTGGGCATTTTCAGCGCTGTCGATAGGAAAAGTCGC
>DATLZX010000130.1:0-2070 GCA_035573795.1 Pyrinomonadaceae bacterium
AGGTAATAAAGCGAATGAGATACCCGGGCTATTTTCTGATTGTCTGGGACTTCATCCGATTCGCTCTTGAAAACAAGATCCCTGTAGGCATTGGCAGGGGGTCAGCCGCCGGCTCGTTGGTGGCGTGGTCGCTAGGCATAACTGGCGTTGACCCAATTCAATATGACCTGTTATTTGAGAGGTTTCTAAACCCTGAACGCGTCAGCATGCCGGATATTGATATTGACTTTTGCATAAGGGGCCGGGCAAAAGTAATCGAACATGTAACACAAACCTACGGACGCGATTCGGTTTGCCAGATCATAACCTTCGGTACTATGGCATCCAAGGCAGCGATAAAGGATGTTGGACGCGCACTAAATATGCCCCTTGCCGAGGTAGACCGCATTGCAAGGCTGATTCCTCCGCCCTTTCGGGGCCGTATCACTGACATAAAAAAAGCCCTAAAAGATGTGCCAGAGTTGCAGAAAGCGGTTGATACTGACCCAAAAGTAGCTGATTTGATTGACCTGGCGCTTAGGCTCGAGGGCTGCTCCCGTCATACATCGGTTCATGCAGCGGGCGTAGTCATCTCACCAGAGCCGCTTGAAAATATCGCGCCTACGGCAATTTCGAACAAAAACGAGCTCACCAGCCAATGGCCTATGGGAGACCTTGAGTATGTAGGGATGCTGAAAATGGATTTTCTCGGCCTTACTACTCTGACAATTATTGACGATTGCCTTAAATCCATCCGCGAGAAAAAAGGAATTGAGCTGGATTGGGCTAAAATTCCGCTGGATGATCCTGCTACTATGCAGCTTTTCAAAGAAGGCAAAACCGACGCTATTTTCCAATTCGAATCTTCCGGAATGCAGGCGATTTGTCGCAAGCTAAAACCGGAATTTTTTGAGGATTTGGCTGCACTCAACGCATTATATCGTCCGGGGCCGCTCGATGGCGGCATGATCGAGGAATTCATTGCCCGCCGACACGGAAATAAACAAGTTGATTACCTTGTCCCTGAAATGGAGGAGTTTCTGAAAAACACCTATGGCGTTATCGTCTATCAGGAACAAATAATGCAGTTGGCGCAGAAGCTGGCGGGCTACAGCCTCGGAGAAGCCGACCTTATGCGGCGAGCTATGGGTAAAAAGAACGTTGCCGAAATGGCCAAACATAAGGAGACTTTCGTTAATCGTGCCGTCGAGCGCGGTATTGATAAGCAAAAAGCCAAGGAAATCTTCGACCTGATGGCCCATTTCGCCGATTATGGTTTTAACCGCAGCCACAGTGTTGCCTATGCCTATCTTGCCTATCAAACTGCTTATCTTAAGGCCCATTTCCCTACTTACTTTTTTGCTGCCGTACTCAGCCACGAAGCGGATAATAGTGCGAAAATCTACAAATATTCAAACGAGCTCCGTTCGATGAACCTGATTCTTCTTCCGCCTGATGTAAACGAGAGCGACGAAGGATTCACACCTGCTGATGATTCTATACGTTTCGGTTTGAGCGCAATTAAGGGAATCGGAACGACAACGGTCAGGGCTATCATTGAAGCTCGCCGAAATGGCGGAAGTTTTTCATCAATAGCAGATCTGGTTTCGCGGGTCGAGCCGGGTGTTTTGAACCGAAGGGCGCTTGAAAGCCTTATTTGCGCAGGGGCTCTGGATTCGATGATGCCGGAAAACACTCCTAAAAACGCTTGGCGGGCAAGGCTTTTTGCAGCCGCTGATAAAGCACTTGCACTTGGGCAAAAATCCTGGCGCGACCGTGAGATTGGACAATCCGGCCTATTTTCCACAGCTCAGGCCAGCAGCAACATTAGCTTAGACTTGCCGGACGTAAAAGAGTGGACTGCCGCAGAACTTGCCAAGTTTGAAAAATCCGCACTTGGTTTTTATTTAACATCGCACCCGCTTGACAGATACTTTGAGGAAATTCAAGGCATGGGGATAAAACAGGTTGGCGAACTAGAGGAAATACAACCCGGCGACAGATTGAAAATGGCCGGCCTGGTATCTTCATTCAATACCCGCTACAGCAAAAGCGGAAAAAGGTTTGCTACCTTTCGCATTGAAGACAAAT
>DATLZX010000131.1:0-10427 GCA_035573795.1 Pyrinomonadaceae bacterium
AGGCCTTCAATCTCTGGTCAGCTTCTGCCATCTGCGTATCGGGCATGATTCAACAGTAGCTTTGCTCGATGACCTGAAAGCGATGGGCTTTTTATACGCAACGCTCTCGGGCATGTCAATCGGAATTGACGACATGGTAACTCCGCCCAACAAGTGGAAGATTATCGAAGAAGCCCGAAAAGAGGTTGATAAGTATCAGAAACAGTACGAGGATGCAACGATTACAAACCTCGAACGCGAGAATAAAGTTACAGCAATCTGGTCAGAGGTTACAGATCGCGTTGCCAAGGAAATGTTCAAGGCAATGCACCAGCGTGAGGCTGAACGTAAAGAGCTGAACCCGATCTTGGTAATGGCCGACTCGGGAGCCCGCGGTTCGGAAGCACAGATTCGCCAGCTTGCCGGTATGCGCGGCCTGATGGCGAAACCATCCGGCGAGATTATAGAAAACCCGATTCTCGCAAATTTCCGCGAGGGTCTGGACGTTTTGCAATACTTTATCTCGACTCACGGAGCAAGAAAAGGCCTGGCTGATACGGCGCTGAAAACGGCAGACTCGGGCTACCTCACCCGCCGTCTGGTTGACGTGGCTCAGGACGTGATTGTCTCCGAATACGATTGCGGAACGACGCGCGGTATCTGGGCAGAGGCAATCATCAGGAATGGTGAAGAGGTCGAGTCGCTGAGAGATCGGATCATCGGCTGTACGGCATTTGAGGACGTAATTGATCCTGTTGACGGGACAATCGTCGTCGAGGCAAATCAGGAGATTGACGAAGACCTTGCAGCAAAAGTGCAGCTTTCGGGCCTTCAGAGGATTCGTATCCGTTCTCCGCTTACATGTGCAAGCCGCCGCGGGATCTGCGTCAAATGTTACGGGCGTAACCTTGCAACAGGCAAGACTGTTGATATAGGAGAGGCCGTCGGCGTAATCGCAGCCCAATCAATCGGCGAGCCGGGAACACAGCTTACGATGCGTACTTTCCACGTCGGCGGTACCGCAAGGCTCGAGCAGGAAACCAAGCACGTTGCCGCAATGGACGGCACGATCAAGTATATCGGCGACTTCAAGGTAGTAAAAAACCGCGAGGGTGAATTCGTCTCGCTCAAGAGGTTGTCAGAGCTTGCATTGCTGGATGACCGCTCACGTGAGGTTGCCCGATATCAGGTTGTTTACGGCGCACAGCTTCATGTAAAAGATGGCCAGAAAGTAAAGGAAGATGACGTTTTGGTAACGTGGGATCCATTCAGCTTCGCCATCCTTACTGAGGTCAAGGGAACTGTCAAATACCAGGATATCAAAGAGGGCCGAACCGTCGAAGAAGATGTTGACAAGGTTACGGGACAGAAACGGCTCGTTGTCAAAGACTCTGATGAAAAGCATCAGCCGAGACTGGAAATTCGCGAGGGCAACAAAGTCCTGAAAACCTATCAGCTTCCGGTAAGGGCAAACCTGATGGTCGAAGACGGCCAGTCTGTTGCTCCGGGTGATGTTATAGCCAAGATCCCGCGAGAGACTACGAAAACAAAGGACATCGTTGGCGGTTTGCCACGCGTGGTCGAGCTTTTCGAGGCCCGCAGGCCCAGCGAGACAGCCGTCATGTCAGAAATTGACGGCACGGTCAGATTCGGACCGATAACGAAGGGCAAACGCAGGCTCATCATCGTTGGCGATGACGGCTCTGAGCGCGAATATGATATCCCGCGCGGGACTCATATCAACGTTCAGGAAGGTGACCGTGTAAAAGCCGGCGAGCCGCTCATGGATGGCCCGCTCAATCCACACGATATCCTACGGGTCCTCGGGATGGAGGCACTGCAAAATTACCTTGTAAATGAAATTCAGGAAGTGTATCGTCTGCAGGGCGTAAATATCAATGATAAGCATATAGAGGTAATAGTCCGTCAGATGCTTCGCTGGGTGAAGATCAAGGACGTAGGCGACACCGACTTCCTGATGGAAGAGCAGGTTGACCGCTTCCGCTATGAAGATGAAAATGCGAGAGTCATCGCCCAAGGCGGCAAGCCGGCACAATGCGAGCCACTGCTGCTTGGAATTACCAAGGCCTCGCTCTCGACGGACTCATTCATCTCGGCGGCCAGCTTCCAAGAAACAACGCGTGTACTCACGGAAGCTGCAATTTCCGGACGGATTGATTACCTGCGCGGCCTGAAAGAAAACGTCATCATGGGTAGGCTGATTCCGGCAGGCACGGGAATGAAATATTACAGGAATGTTCAAATCGAACCCGATGCCACAGAGAATCAGCAACAAAAAGACGAGTTTGATGAGATGGAGGCAGTCTCAGCCGGAATGGACATACCGATGTTTGCCAGCATTCCGGGGGTTGGCGAAAACGGCGAGTTCAGCGAAGCCGACGGTGCAGCCTCTGTCGAACTCGACTTTGATGACGAACTGGAATAATCAGTCAAGTTGAAAAACGCTTTTGATTTCAAGGCTGACAGACTGTACTAATTAAGCGTCTATAGAAAACAGCTTGATTTCAAAATTCAAAAAAGGGCGGCTTGAATCTCAAAGCCGTCCTTTTTATTTTGCAGCCAGCTTATTATTTAGAAATAGGCGTATCGCCCGAGGCTCACAATAACATAAGCTCTAAGGTCATGGGCTAAAAATCAAACCTCAACCCAATCCTGATATCACGTTGGCGATAAGTCCGAGTCGGTACCAGAAAGCTTTCGCGTGCTGCTTGGGATGCATTCGGGCCGATAAAGTCTATAAATTCGGCACCAAAGCTGAAGACGGTTTTATTTAGCACGTTCCCGATCTCGATATTCGGCCTTAAACGCATTCTTTCTCCTAACTTCCATTCGCGGGTAATGTTCAGGTCGAAAAAGAACTGGCCGGGGCCGATGCCGGCATTTCTGGGCAGCGTGCCGCTGATGGCTCCTATTGGCTGGAGCGAGAACTGCGATATCAGCGCCTCTGGTACGGGAGAGCCAGGCCGCCGCCATTTGAGGTCTTTCAAATCGCCGCTGAATACAACCCTGTCAGTGCTTGTATCATTCAGGTTTCTGTCAATGCCATAGCCCAAATTGAACGGGGCTGAGCTGGCTATGCGGATTATCGGCGAAAACCGGAGCTTGGCAAACCAGCCAGGGGTTTCTATAGTGCCGGAAAAAACAAAGCGGTGCCTGCGGTCCTGAAGCGCACGTGCCCACTCACGCGAGAAATCGCCGTTGACCTCGGCATTAGTTGTATTGTTCAGACCATCGTCTTTCAAAAGGCTCAGGGTATAAGCTGCTCGTAAAGACATCTTGAATCCGTAACCCAATTCTCGATACTGCCTTCGGATTTCAAAGACGATGCCATTGTAAAAAGAGTTTCCTATTGAACCTACCTGCTCCATCTCATCAACGGACGGATCGGGCCTCAAGGCAGCCAGCGCCAATCTGGCTATGCCGATCGGGCCGCCGATAGAATTAGATGAAACTCCGTCGCCGGCGTTGGTGTTTGGAGTGGTTGTGGATGTATTTGTCGTATTGAGATTTATCCAGCAGGTTACATTGACGGTTGTTCCGCAAGTGCCTGTTTGTGTAGAGGGATTTGTCGAAACACCTGAAGGATCAGTCGTCGGGCCGAGATAGAAGCGATATATTCTTTGCGTGCCGTTAGCATTTGTGAAAATGAATGGATTTGCAATCAGATAGCTTGTATAGTCAGAATATCCGGCCGGCAAAACGGGGAGATTGATGTTGTATTCCCTCCAGAGATGTACTGTGCGATTCCAAGTATAGTTCGCCTCGAAAACCCATCTTTTACCCAGCTCGCGTTCGAAGCCGAAATTGATTTGATAACTTTCGGGTATTTTCAGGTCTTCAGAGACGCTGCGCAAGGGATTGCCTGAATTTCCAGTATTCCTGATAAAGCCATAAGCAGGATTACAGGGGACAGGATTGGCAACAGGCCCGCATTGAACTGAAGAAATCAGATTTCTGAGCGAGGCTGCATCGGGAAACCCGTTAGGAAATTGATTAGCAATGGCGGCGAGAATCTGGGAACGCGGGTTAAGGGTTCCCGAACCGGTCGAGGTAGGGATGGTGTTTGAATCAAAGGAGGCCACGCTGCCAAGCCGGTTTTGAATAAAGTCTCCGATTGTGCGCAGTAATACCCTGTTGTAGACAATGCCGGCCCCAAACCTGATGACGCTCTTTCCCTTTTTCTCCGGATCCCATGCAATCGCAAAACGCGGGCCGAAATTATTATTGTCATTTACCGATGTCTCCCTTTCATAACGGAGCCCGAAACTTATTGTCAGGTTTGGTTTTGCCCTCACTTCATCATTAAAAAAAGCTCCCCAATAAGTATTTACAACGTCTGTCGCAGTCCCGAAATTTTGCCGAAAGCGTGATAAAACATTATTCGAGTAATTCAAAACACTGCTGAAGTTAAAAGTTCCGGTAGCATCGGCCAGGGCAAGTGTTTTGGACCTGACTCGCTGTATATCAAAACCGAATTTTAGGGTATGCTTTCCGCGAATATGAGCAAGCGAATCCTTGATCTGATACCTTTGCTCATCCCTGTTATCGGAAAAATTCTGCAAAGTGCTTGCAGTTGAGTTTCCGGCTATCAGGGTCTGGACAGAGTTGAGGACTGGATTCCTATAACTAATCAATACTACAGAGGCAAAAGGATCATCTGTCTGGTAACTTGGCGTGTATCTCGACCATTGAAAGCCAATTTCATTTACCGTATTCGCTCCGAAAATATGCGTATCGGTAAAGTTGAAAGCGTCTGAATTGATATTTTTTGCCTGCAGAGCCTCTTCCAGTCTGGTTACAGAGGCAGTATTTGTCCGCCTGTTCTTACGCCTGCCAAATTGCCAGCCAAAACGAAAATCATTGTTTTTTGTAAACTTGTGGTCAATGCGCAAGGTTACGATGTTGGCAATATTCGGAGTCGGATATTGTTTTGTGTATGGGGAAATAAAGCCTGCAGTTGCCGGGCAAGCGGCCGGATTAGAGTTGTCGCAAAACCTGTCAGAGCCGGTCGGTTCCGGGAACGGAAACTTGGGATTCTGCGCTACGGGAATAAAGGTATCAATCAGAGTAGTATCTTCAAACTGCTGGTATTCATAAGCTACGGAAAAGAAAGTTCGATTTTTGCCATTATAAAAAGGCAGTTTAACAGGACCGGAAAGAACAAAGCCGGGGTTGTACTCCGTTAGTGGCAGCCTCGGGATACCTCTGCTATTGTTGTACCATGAATTTGCATTGAGATTATCATCCCTGAAAAACATGAAAATACGGCCCCGGAATTTATTTGTCCCCCTGCGGATCGAGAGATTTACGCGGCCACCGGAGGCTCGGCCATATTCTGCTGAAAACTGATTGCGGATTACCTGGACTTCAGAGACTGCCTCAAGAGATGGCTGGAAACGATCTCTGGCAGAGCGATCGTCGTTGTTGTCAAAGCCATCTATCGTGATGTTATTTGAGTAAGATGCTCCTCCGGATATCGTAAAATTTCCCTGCTCGAGAGGCGTCGAACGCGGGTTGGTGTTGCGGTCTTCAGCAAGTTCTGAGGTTGAGAGGGCTTCTTCGGAAGTTCCGCCGAGCGTGAGAACCAGGTCAAGAGGATTGCGGTTGAAATTGGGCGTTTCTTCGATCTCGCGTTCGGTCAAGGTATTTCCGACAATCGTCCTGGTTATGTCAATCGGCGGAGCGTCCGTATTGTCTATTGTTACATCTGTCGTAACGATGACGTCAGCCGGTGCCAGGGCGAAATCGAGCTGGACATTTTGGCCGGCCACTGTTGCAATACCAGCCCTTTCCTTTATCTGAAAACCCTTAGCAGTAGCGCGGATACGGTAATTGCCCGGTTCGAGATCTATGATCCGGTACCTGCCATCATCGTCGGTTACGGCAGTTCGTTCGATGCCGGTTCCTTCGCCGGCTGCCAGCACAGAAGCACCCGGAATTGGCAGACCGTTTGAATCAAGAATGCGGCCAGAAATCGTAACCTTGTCTAGGTTTTGAGCCGAAGTTTGCAGTGCTGTCGAAAAGAAAATGAAGGACGCAGCCGAGAGACACAAAAACACTCTAAGGGAGAAAGAAAGCCTTCTCATCAATTGTTACTCCGAGTTTTTAGTGATTAAGTGAGAACGCTGGTATTCTGCAACAAACAGCGGTATTTGGCAAGTGCGGAAATTGAAAGTTAAGTATAAATTCAAACGGCCGCAATATTGTTTTGGAAAAGCCGACTAAGCTTTTAATAAAAATTGCAAGGGATTCAAAAGCCCGAAATAGTGTTAGGGAAAACACCGTTTTTCAAAATTCTTTTCTGATTGCGGGCTTTAATCTCAAGAAAATTACTGGCTGTACATTTGACGGGTTTTGAATTTGGTTGAAGTTGGTTATTTATAAAAATGTGGCTTGATCAATTACTTTTTTAGAATTTTTCGATTGCCGGGCAGACAGAGTTTTTGATAACGAGGATTTTCTCATTACGAGTTTAAGAGTTATGCCGTTTAATTCAAATCATAAAAAAAGCGAAAATAAAACTTGCAAAAATCAGTTTGCAAACCTGCTTAAAAGTCCTTGTCAAAATCAATAAGCTTACTACGCCTGATGCGTGAAATGGGTATCAGCGCATCTTCAGGCTCGTCAGAATTTTTTCTCAGGAATTCATTTGAATGAGACTGCAGGTAATTGAAAAACCTTTCAAAATTACGCTGCATTTCATCCAGCTTTTCTCGCATATTGAGTATAATCTCAACCCCGGCCAGGTTGACGCCGAGATCGCGGGTCAATGAAAGGATGACCTCGAGACGCTCCAAATCCTTATCAGAATATAACCGTGTATTGCCGTTTGAACGAGATGGCTTCAGCAAGCCCTCGCGCTCGTAGAGCCGAAGAGTTTGTGGGTGTATGTCATACATTTCAGCTACGGCGCTGATTGTATAGGTTTTTGGTTTGCGTTTTACCATAACGCACCTCTAGGCCACATAAACATTTCAATACATCTTCATCCTACTTCAACCCCATCTTCGAACGAGGATTTTCAGGATTAAGTTTTTCGAATTGTCTGAGAAGCTGCTTGGTTTCTTCAGACAATACTTCCGGCAATACTACCTTGACCTCTACAAATTCGTCACCGCGCAGGCTGGGGTTTCGCAAACTGGGAAACCCTCTTTCTCTGAGGCGAAACTTCTGGCCGCTTTCAGTATGCGGCGGGATTCTAAGCTGTGCCTTACCCTCAACAGTCGGCACCTCGATTTTGGCGCCAAGAGCTGCTTCAGGAATGGTTATAGGAACAGTAACGTAGATATTATCTCCCTTTCGGGTAAAGTGCGGATGCTTTCCTACATTAGTTACTATGTAGAGATCGCCGGGCTCAGCACCAAGCCTCCCTCCATGGCCTTTTTTCGGGATACGGACACGTGAGCCAGTATCCACACCAGCCGGTATCCTGATCTTTACCTGTTCTTTTTTCGGAGTTACTCCTTTACCGCCGCAAAGAGAGCAAGGAGTCCGCCTTCGGCCGGTACCGCTGCAATCCGGGCAATCCTGCGCAAGAAGAAGCCTTCCACCGCCGCGGTTCAATTGGCCTGTTCCATTACATGTCGTGCAGGTAATGAGAGGGCCGCCAGTGTCACCGGCGCCCTGGCACCGCGAACATTGCTCGCTTCTATCAACGGTTATATTGGTTGTCAGGCCACTGAATGCCTCCTCGAAGCTCAAGGCCAGAGGTATTTCAATGTCCCTGCCTTTTTGAGGCATTGGCCTTGGCGGCTCTTTTGCCGTTCGGGTAGATCCGCCAAAAAGATCGCTGAAAATATCACGAAAGCTCGAGCCGCTACTACCGCTACTAAAGCCACTGAAATCAAAACCTGAAAAATCTACGCCTGAGCCGGCTCCGGCTCCGGCCGTAAATGGTGATTCTGCATCGAGATTGTCATGATAGTAGCCAAATCGGTCATAGACCTTACGTTTTTTTTCATCCGAGAGGATATCGTATGCTTCCTGTACTTCCTTGAAACGCTCTTCGGCTACTTTGTCATTGGGATTTACGTCGGGATGGTATTTTCTGGCAAGGCGCCGGTAGGCCTTTTTAATCTCGTCGGCTTTGGCATCCCGCCCGACGCCTAGAATCTGGTAGTAATCCTTCTTTGCCATTCTTACACCTTCCGAACAAGTTTAGAGGGATGATGGGAGAGAGGCAACCCAGCAATCACTCTTCCACCATCCCTCTCCCATTTCAAATCAAGGGTTGACTATTTTTTATCTTCGTCAACATCTACATACTCAGCATCTATCACATTATCATCTGATGATGAGGCAGCCTGTCCGTCAGTTTCAGCTCCGGCTGTCGCTGAGGAAGCTTGCTGCTGGCTGCCCGCTGAGGACGCTTGAGAGTAAAGCGCCTCGGCCAGTTTGTGCGATGCAGTCTGCAGGCGGTCAAATGCCTTGTTCATTGCATCGGTATCATTGCCGCTCAAGGCAGTTTTTGCATCACTCAAAGCTGACTCGATTTCGGAAACTGCCGAAGCATCCAGCTTGGATTTATTTTCATTGAGAGACTTTTCAATGCTGTAAACCAAGCCATCCAGGCGGTTCCTCGCCTCGATTTCCTCTTTGCGTTTTGCGTCCTCGCTGGCATGCGATTCGGCGTCTTTCATCATACGGTCAATCTCCTCTTTCGTAAGTCCGGAGGACGCCGTAATGGTTATCTTCTGCTCACGGCCTGTTCCAACGTCTTTGGCAGAAACGTTTACAATGCCGTTTGCATCAATGTCGAAAGTTACCTCAATCTGCGGAACTCCACGCGGTGCCGGCGGTATGCCGACCAGGTGGAATTTACCGAGCGTCTTATTGTCTGCAGCCATTGGCCGCTCTCCTTGCAGAACGTGAACCTCTACAGAAGTCTGATTATCTGCTGCTGTAGAAAAGATCTCGCTCTTGCGCGTCGGTATGGTGGTATTTCTGGGGATCATCGGCGTCATTACACCACCGAGAGTTTCTATGCCAAGAGTAAGCGGCGTAACGTCCAGAAGCAGGATATCAGTCTTTTCACCGCCCAAAACGCCGGCCTGGACAGCAGCTCCAAGTGCAACGACTTCGTCAGGGTTTACGGACTTATTTGGCTCTTTACCAAAAAAGTCTTTGACCATTTCCTGCACTTTTGGAATACGGGTCGAGCCGCCAACCAGGACAATTTCGTTAATATCCTTTGCACTGATTCCGGCATCCTTCAAAGCTTGCTCAACAGGTGGCAGCAGCTTTTTAAGGACAGGCTCGATCAATGCCTCGAATTTGGCCCGAGTCAGCTTCATTATCAGATGCTTGGGTCCGGATGCATCTGCAGTGATGAACGGAAGGTTGATTTCGGTTTCCATCGCGCTAGACAGCTCAATTTTGGCTTTTTCCGCAGCCTCTTTAAGCCTTTGGAGGGCCATCTTGTCATTATGCAGGTCTATGCCCTGATCTTTTTTGAATTCATCTATTATCCAGCCAACCAGAATTTCATCTACATCATCACCGCCCAAATGTGTGTCACCGTTAGTTGACTTGACCTCGACTACTCCCTCGCCTACTTCAAGTATCGAGATATCGAAAGTTCCTCCGCCGAAGTCGAAAACTGCAATCGTCTCATCTTTCTTTTTATCAAGGCCGTAGGCAAGAGCTGCCGCAGTCGGCTCATTAACGATACGCATTACTTCGAGGCCGGCGATTTTACCAGCATCTTTTGTAGCTTGACGCTGGGCATCATTGAAATATGCCGGAACTGTAATAACGGCCTTCTCAACTTTTGAGCCTAAATAATCTTCTGCAGCCTGTTTCAATTTCTGCAGAATCATTGCAGAAATTTCCGGCGGGCTGTATTGCTTGCCTGAAACTTCTACCCGAACGTCGCCATTCGAGGCTTTTACGACTTTATATGGAACCTGCTTTATTTCGTCCTGGACCTCATCGAATTTTCGGCCCATGAACCGCTTGATCGAATAAATGGTATTCTCGGGGTTTGTAACGGCCTGCCTCTTGGCAACCTGGCCGACCAGCCTGTTACCGTCCTTGGTAAAAGCGACAACTGAAGGCGTAGTCCTTCCCCCTTCAGAATTCGTTATAACAACTGGCTCGCCTCCCTCCATCACGGCTACAACCGAGTTGGTCGTCCCTAAATCAATGCCTATGATCTTGCTCATTTTAACTCTCCGATTACTAAAATAATTTTTTGCAAATAATTACCCCAAGGCTGATACACAGATACTTGAGTTAATTATGATTATAAAGATTGAGTGTATCATTGTCAAGTTTTTATTATAGTCGGCTTGTTACTTTATCCTTGGTATTTTCAGCAAAATTGATTTATAGCCAGCGCTATAAAAGAAAAGTGGAACGGATTTCGTAAGCTATTGAAAATCAATATTTTGTATTTATTTATAAGCCAAAAAATTTTTTTGAGTGAT
>DATLZX010000132.1:0-8450 GCA_035573795.1 Pyrinomonadaceae bacterium
CCGGCAGCAAGCGTTGTAACAACTATCGGCAAAGTTTCGGGACGCGAATGCGTGATAGTCGCCAATGATGCAACAATCAAAGCCGGTGCATGGTATCCCGAAACGATCACCAAAATACTCCGTGCCCAGGAAATCGCTATGCGCAACCGCATCCCGATTATCTATCTGGTAGATTCTGCCGGAGTAAATCTTCCCTTTCAAGGCGGCGTTTTCCCCGGTCAATACGGCGCAGCCCGTATCTTTTATTACAATTCCATCATGCGGCGTTACCTCAAGGTTCCCCAGATTGCAGCCGTTATGGGAATGTGCGTAGCTGGTGGCGCTTATTTGCCCGCTCTTTCCGATGTCATCCTGATGGTCGAAAAAACTTCATTTATGGGATTGGGCGGCGCAAACCTTGTAAAAGGAGCAACAGGGCAAACAGTTGATAACGAATCGCTAGGTGGAGCTTACACCCATAATGCAATTTCCGGCGTTGCACATTACAGAACTAAAAATGACGAGGAATGCCTTGAAAAAATCAGAACCCTGATTGCCGAATTGCCCTCCTCGATTCAGGGGCACAAGAAGCACAGGTTCATTGAGAATGGCCTCGACACAGCTTCAGCAAACGAACAAAAAGCAGATAAAAGCGTTCCCAGTGAACCCATTACAGAGCCCATAGCAGAGCCCTCAACAAAGGTCTCTCCGGTGAAAATCTATGACCTGCTGCCATCAGATCACCGCGCGCCGTATGATATGCGGCAGCTTCTCGATTCGATTTTGGACAACAATACGTTTAACGAGTTTCAAGCTGATTTTGCCCAGGAGATGATTTGCGGAACGGCTAGAATCTGCAATCATCAGATTGGTGTTATCGCAAATTCGCGCGGAATGATTAAGCCTGCCGCCGGCGGCCCGCCGCGATTTGGCGGAATTATCTACACAGAGTCTGCAGAAAAAACTGCTTACTTCATTGACACCTGCAACCGCCATTCTCTGCCGATTGTTTTCATTCAGGATGTATCTGGCTTTATGGTCGGCACCGAAGCCGAACACAGCGGCATAATACGGGCCGGAGCAAGGTTCGTCGAGGCTATGGCTACAGCCATTGTTCCAAAAATCGTTCTGACGATAAATCACGCTTCAGGTGCGGGCTATTATGCTATGGCTGGCCAAGGTTTTGATCCGGATTTTATATTCTCGCTGCCTACAGGCCGGATGGGAGTAATGGAGGGTGATTCTGCCGTACAGGCCATCTTTGGCACTGAATTAGACAAACTGAAGGCTGCCGGCAAGCAGCCATCTGAACAGCTTCAGGAAGAGATTAAAAAGGTACGCGAAACATATGAGCGTGAGCTTGATGCAAAACATGCCGCCGCCCGCGGCCTGGTTGATGCAATTCTACTGCCTGAAGAAATAAGGCCTGCAATCAAGCTCGCGCTCGAGGTTTGCAGCAATACCGACTTGCCACATATCGGCCCTTTCGTCTTAAATTCGTTTTGACAAATTGTCTAGTAAGTAGAAAAGCTATGCCGCATGTGCTATTTCCTAAGCTTTCCTGTAAAGAATCCATGCGTGGGCCTCAAAGGGTTTGAATCTGCAAGATTGCTTTAGTTTGCTTGGCGGAGCTTATTCTTTTTCCTGCTTGAACTTTACAAGGCTTCCGCCCGCGCTTATCTTTCTGTTGCCGGCCACTCGTTCTGCCTCACGCATTGCCCTTATGAAATTCAACCCAAGCACCTTTCTAACCTCCTGTTCAGTGTATCCGCGCCTGAGCATTTCGTAAGTAACCAATACAAGGTCTTCCATTCCATTCATACCTGCTGGCAGCATCGGCACTCCGTCGAAATCCGAACCTAGCCCGACGTAATCTATTCCTGCAACCTTTTTTATATGGTCAATATGGTCAACGATTCTGGTATAGGGTGTTATGTAAATCGGATTGTCGGCATAAAGCTTTCGCAAAGCAGCCTGATAGCCTTCCCTGTCATCTTTGAACTGGGCCCTAAGTTGATCTATCTGAGGCCTGAGTTTTTCCGCTCGTTCATTTATTTCCCGTGCAGTACGTTCGTCCAGGAAGGCAGGATAAAAATTTATCATTATCACGCCACCGTTTTTAGCGACTCTTTTCAAGACTGCGTCTGAGACATTCCTGGTATGATCGGCAACACCGCGAGCGCTGGAGTGTGATGCAATAATAGGCGCTTTTGTGATATCCAGAACGTCATTCATCACTTTTTCAGAAACGTGTGATATGTCAACCAACATTCCGAGCCTATTCATTTCCCTTACCACTTCGCGGCCAAATGGCGAGAGGCCATTATTTTTAGGCTTATCATTATGTGCATCAGCCCAATCATGCGACACATTATGCGTTAGCGTCATATACCTGATCCCTAGGCGATAAAAATTTCTCAGTGCGCCGAGCGAATTTTCGATAGCATAGCCGCCCTCGATTCCCATCAGGACACACACTTTCCCAAGTCTTTTTGCAGTCAAAATCTCTTCTGATTTTGTACACATCATAAGCCTTTGAGGATGCCGTTCGACCTCCCTGTAAGTGGCATCTATCAGGTCCATAGCTCGTCGCATCGCGCCTCCGGTCTGAAGTGTTGAGCCGGAAACATAGATCGAGAAAAATTCGCCGGTTATGCCGCTAGCCCTGAAACGGTTAAGGTCAGTATGAAATGGATCGCCGTCTCGGTGAAATTTGCCGATTGTATTCGTAGAAAGGTCGAGGTCTTCGTCCACCATCGGCGAGGTTATATCATTATGCCCATCTACTATTATTGCCGAGCGGTGGATCCTCAGTGCCCTTGCCCAAAGCTTCGGATCGGCATTCTCAGGCATTTTTTGGGCTGAAATCGCTGATGCAAAAGGAAATGTTGTCCAGAAAACTGCAATTATCAATAAAAAACAGATAAACGAAAAATGTCTTTTCCTCGAATTGTGCATAATTTTTTCTCCGGAGTCGGGTATCCTAAACAGTTTATACTTAAAACCCTACATTATGAAAACCGTACTTGGATAATCTTGGGATTCTACGAATTTATCGCTATGGCTACGGGTATCCAATCTTGATGAAATCGGAGCTGCAGGCTATTAGATTGTGGCCGATTTCCGGTTTTTTCTCATTAACTTTTGGCCTCTGATTCATAATCAAAGCTAGCCAAAATGCTTAGAAAGAAAGGCCGGCCCGCCAAATCTACTTGATTTTTTCAGTAATTTACTCCAAAATAATCTTTGGTATTTAACGGCCGGGTAAATCTTCCCGCCCTTCCCCCTTCTACCAAAATCAACAATCAAGGGTCAGGCATTACATTTGTTTCTTCTAGTTCAAAAAGAATCTCGGCACCAGACTTTTTTTATAGGTAGCTTTATATCTCACTTATGGCCGAGGCCCGAAAATTGACCGCACAAAATAACAATAACCAGAACTTTTCAAATCAAATGCTCAAAGACGATATCCTCCCACAGCCTCGTCTTACCGGCGACCATTACCGAAGGTTTATTGAAAACCTGCCTGTATTATTCTATGCGGTTGATCCTACGCCTCCTTATTCGCCGATTTATGTGAGCCCGGCTTTCAAGCGTTTTGGCTATCCGCTTCATCTTTGGACCTCTGACCCGCAAATGTGGCTCAGGGTGATTCACCCGGAAGATTGCGAGTGGGTTTTTGGCCAAACGGCTTTATCTACCAAATCCGGGGATGAGGTAGATTATGAATACCGCATCATTGATGCAAACGGCGTAATTCATTGGGTGAGGGATCGCGGCTGTCTGATCCGAAGCGAAAACGGTAACATCGTCTGCCGCGAAGGCGTGATGATTGATATTACCGAACAAAAACTTGCTCAGGAAGAATTGAGAATTGGCGAAGAACGCTTCAGGACGATTTTCGACAACGCAAGCGATATCATTTATGTTCATGATCTGAAAGGGAACTATATTTCGATCAATAAAGCCGCGGAACGCATTTTCGGCTATACGTTGGAAGAAGCCATCAGGATGAACGTCTGCGACATAGTTGCCCCGGAAAATCTTCCTTTCATTCAGGAGCAGATTTCTAAAAAGCTCAAGGGAAAAGAAAAACAAACTTCTTATGTTACCGAGTGTATTCGAAAGGACGGCTCCGTTGTAACTTTGGAAGTAAACAGCACCGTAATTTATAAAAACGGAAAACCCGTAGCCGTGCAGGGCATTGCCCGCGATATAACCGAAAGGGAAAGGGTCCTTGCTGAAGTAAGGGAAAGCGAGCAGCGTTATCGTGATCTATTCGAAAATGCCAATGATTTGATCTATACACATGATCTGAATGGGAATTTTACTTCTATCAACCGCGCTGGAGAAAAAATCACAGGCTATACCCGCGAGGAAGCCATGCAAATGAACGTCTCGCAGGTAGTAGCCCCTGAATATTTGGAGCTCGCCCGCGAGATGATATCCCGCAAGCTTCAAGGCAGCGGCCCGACGTCTTACGAACTTGAGATAATTTCAAAAAGCGGTGTAAGAGTCTCTCTCGAACTTAGTACAAGACTTATCTATAAACATGGGCGCCCGGTCGGCATTCAGGGAATCGGCCGCGACATTACAGAACGCAAACGTGCCGAGGAAGCACTCAAAGCAAGCGAACTGAGGTATCGCCAGCTTGGTGAGGGCATCCTCCACCAAATCTGGACAGCAAATCCAAATGGAAGGCTCGATTACGTTAACAGAAGGACGCTTGAGTACTTCAATAAATCCTTTGAACAATTGAGCGAAGACGGCTGGAAAAGTGTAATCCACCCTGACGATTATGAAGAATGCGTTGCCAAATGGCGAGAATGCGTAGTAACCGGCAACACCTACGAACTTGAATTTCGCCTTCTCAGATACGATGGCGAATACCGTTGGCATGTTGGAAAAGCTACGGCCAGCCGTGATTCGAACGGGAATATTATCAAATGGTTTGGCTCGAATACAGATATTCATGATCAAAAAGTAACCGAAGAAAAACTCAATTACTACGCTCATCATGACCCGCTGACTGATTTGCCGAACAGGCATGAGTTCATGAACCGTCTTAAAGCGGCGATTGCGCGGTCAAGAGAAAATGCGAATAAAAGATTTGCAGTGCTGTTTTTAGACCTTGATCGTTTCAAAGTAATTAACGACAGCCTGGGCCATGTAGTTGGCGACCGCCTTTTGATCGAAATCGCAAAACGGCTGCAATCAGCATTACGCCCTGGCGACACTGTGGCAAGGCTCGGCGGCGACGAGTTTACGATATTATTAAACCGGATTACTGATGAAAGCAGCGTTATTCAGATAGTTGAAAGAATCCAGAAAAAACTCTCGCAGGCATTTCGTATTGATAATTATGAAGTTTTCACTACAGCAAGTGTCGGTATAATTCTTTCCGATGGCGGCGCGCGCCAAGCCGAAGATTATCTGCGCGATGCCGATTCGGCAATGTATCGGGCAAAAGAGGGCGGCTCTTCTCGTTATGAGGTTTTCGATTCTGAGATGCTTGACCAAAACCGCCAGCTGCTTAAAATCGAGACCGACCTTCGGCATGCTTTGGATCGAAACGAATTTGAAGTACATTACCAGCCGATAGTTGATCTTACCACCGGTACTGTTGATGAATTCGAAGCTTTGATTAGGTGGCATCATCCGGCACTTGGTATCGTCCCGCCGGCTACCTTTATCAATATCGCTGAGGAAACCGGACTTATCGTTCCACTCGGACGCTGGATACTCGAGGCAGCTTGCAGACAGGCTTCCATGTGGAGCAGGCAGTGTGGCAGAAAAATTTCTGTTAGCGTAAATCTCTCTGCCCGTCAGCTTGTCCACCCCAAACTGACATCTGAAGTAGCCGCAATTTTGTCAAAAACCGGACTCTCGCCATCTAACCTAAAACTGGAAGTAACCGAAAGCACCGTTATGGAACATCGCGAAAAAAGCGAAAAAGTCCTGCGCGAACTCCATGAACTCGGCGTACATCTTTCTACGGATGATTTCGGAACAGGTTATTCCAGCTTGAGCTATCTACAGCAGTTTCCCCTCGACAGGATGAAGATTGACCGTTGTTTCATAAGAGATTTTGGCCGCGATAGAAAAAGCAATGCCATTGTCAAAACCATTATGATGCTCGGCAATAATCTAAATATCGAAGTTGTCGCCGAAGGCGTTGAAACCCACAGGCAGTTCAAAATGCTGAGGCTGCACGGCTGCCGCTATGGACAAGGGTTCTATTTCTCACCGCCGGTTTCGGCCGATGAGGCCGCCACTCTGATCAACTCAGGCGCCGATATCATAGCTTGCGTCTATAAATCTGAAGATTTGGAGCGGGATTTTAATAATCATTCCAACAAAAATAACACCTCTTCCGGCAATGGCCACAGCATAAACAGCAGCTCTTTAGAAGTTTTTGAATGAGTAAAACTCACTTTGTCATGGTTACAGGTGACGACATTGGTTGAGTCTACACTGAAGTTTTTTGGTTCATAGGCGTTTTCCCATTCCCCTGCAGACAATTGATACCAGGCAAAAGAATACCCGACAAGCCTACCTGGATAGCCATTCAATCAAATGCGATTACTTAATTAATTTCAGTTTTCCAAATTGTTCACCGATCATTTCCAAAGTTTTTTCAAAAATTTCTAGAGTATTTACAAACAAAAATGCCCTGGATTATCTCTCGAGCAAAAAATCCAGGGCTTATTATTTTTATTCAGTTTGCTTTTGCAAAAACGGTAGTTATTTTCCATGGGTTGGACGTTTAATCCACAAGGTAATTCTTACTTTCTGGGCGGAGCGGCTTTTACCCATTTATCGAACCAACTGATCATTTCATACAGCGTATGCTCGATTGATTCTTTTGCCCCATAGCCATGCGATTCAAGAGGCAGCATTACAAGCCTGGCAGTGCCGCCATTGCCCTGTATTGCTGCAAACATCCTCTCTGACTGTATTGGAAAAGTTCCTTGATTATTGTCTGCTTCTCCATGTATCAGCAAAAGCGGATCCTTGATTTCGTCTGCGTAAAAAAACGGCGAGACTTTTTCATACAATTCTTTGGCTTCCCAAAAAGTTCTTCTCTCGCTCTGGAATCCAAATGGTGTAAGCGTTCGGTTGTATGCGCCGCTTCTGGCGATGCCTGCCCGGAACAAGCGTGAGTGGGCTAGCAGATTTGCAGTCATAAACGCTCCGTAGCTATGTCCACCTACGCCCACTCTGTCCCTGTCAACAATCCCAAGCTCAACTCCTTTATCAATAGCGGCCTTCGCCGATTCGACGATTTGCTGGACAAAGGTGTCATTAACTGTCAAGGGATCGCCAACTATCGGCATCGTGGCATCGTCGAGCACGGCGTAGCCCTGGAGAAGAAAGAACAAATGCGAGGCGCCTGAAATTTGTGTAAACCTGTAGGGCGAACCTGAAACCTGCCCGGCCGTAGCAGTGTCTGTATATTCAAGCGGATATGCCCAGACAACTGTAGGAAGCCTCGTCCCCTCTTTATAATTCGGTGGCAGATAAAGTGTGAATGAAAGATCTACGCCATCCGATCTTTTGTATCTTACCAGCTGCTTTTTGATTTCCCTCAGCTGGGGCGAAGGGTCGCGAAATTCCGTCAACTGTCTTGACTCCATCGCCGTACAGATTTTCCCCGGCGGGCAATATTGCCGCAAGAATAAGTTCGGCGGCTCTGTGGGGGATTCGCGGCGAGTGATGTACTGTATTGCATCATCACTTATTAGTGAAACAAAGGACTCATACTGCTCGCCGCTTGACCTGAAAATCTCAGTTGACTGCAGATTGCTGAGATCGAACTTTCTCAAGAATGGACGGTCGCCTTCCGGGCTTGCACCCTGGCCTGTTAAATAGATGCTGTTTCCATCCTGCACCAGAACCGTCTCTCCGCCGGGAAGGGTTTTTGTAACCGGCGTTCCTATGGCGTTATAACGGTCGTTTATATTCAGGTCAGATATCAATTTTACCTGTGCAGGATTCTGATAGTTTGTGGCGAACATTCTCCGGCGTTGGCGGTCGCGGTCATAGTCGTAGAAAATCATCAGGCCACTCTTTTCGCCAAAAACTCTGCCCTGAAAACGATGCTGCGTTTTAAGAAGCTCGTTTGCCTGTCCCTGAAAGGGTGCCTTGAGTGTAACAATCCTGTCCCTAAACTCGGCTTTTTGTCTTGGGTCTCCGCCGTCTAAAGCCTCGGCCCACATCAGAACCGCTTGCTCCGTCGGTACCCAGCCAATTGCCCTTGGCCCTACCGGAACACCGCCAACCGGAAGATTGTCCTGAAGCGGCAGGTCGGCAATTGATTTCACCAGGCCACCGTTTGCATCCCAGATTTCTATCTTCTTCGGAAATCTCCCCATCGGGAATAGGTAGGAATAGGGCCGATGAATCGTGCTGACCACAAAGTATTTGCCGTCTGGCGATTTTTCTGCTGAGTCGAAAATCGCCGGTTTCCC
>DATLZX010000133.1:0-3860 GCA_035573795.1 Pyrinomonadaceae bacterium
ACTTAAAATTTGAGTAGATGGAATTAGAAGCATACGAAAAAGTTCACAAAGGCTTGCCGGGTTATCATATAAGCCGGCCCGGTGTTTTCAGAGTTTGGGGTAGCGAGGCGATTGCTTTTCTGGACGGACTCCTCACCAACAACGTCAAAAAGCTTCAGCCTGGCCAGAGCCTTTTGGCAGCGTTTCCAACTCCGCAGGGAAGGCTTATTGCCGTTGTCAAAGTCCATCGAGCCGGCGAAGAAATCTTGCTTGAAACTGAAGAAGCAACCCGCAAGGCCGTTTACGCTCACCTGCACAGGTTTACCTTTGCCGGTGATTTCAATCTGCGGGATGAAAGCGAGCAGTACCTTTCTGTTGAATTGTATGATTTTGAAAATAAAACAGCTCCGATATCCGACTTTAAATTTTTAATCCGCGGCAGGGCGGACTATCTTATCCATGCTAAATCATTAGAAAACGTATTGCATAAGTTGAATGAAGAAGGTGTATTAGCACTTGATGATCAGGCTGCAGATTTACTACGGCTAGAGTGCGGGATTCCTCGATTTGGCAAAGAAATAGATGAATCGGTTGTAGTGCCTGAAATCGGTATACCGGAGATGATTTCCTATACAAAAGGCTGCTATGCAGGCCAGGAAATAATAGCCCGAATACATTTTCGGGGACATGTTGCTAAGCTGCTTTCAGGTTTGATTTTCAGGGGTTCGGAAATTTCAGATGCCGGCGAAATTATAGGCTCGGAATTAAATTCAGAAGATGGGAAATCGGCCGGCAAACTGTTAACTGCCGCTTTTTCGCCGCATCTCGATAGCTATATCGGAATGGGTTTCGTCCGTTGGGATTTTCTGGAAGAAGGCAGGAAATTATTTGCCGGAAAGCTTACAGCAGAAGTTGTTTCCCTGCCTTTCATAAAGCGTAAGATCGCTTCAGCAGAATAGTTAGCGGGTTTTACTTGAGTTTAGTAATTTTAATGTCCTCGTGAACTGAACATTTATGCCCGACAAAGATTTTGATAAATCAAATGCCAGACTTGCTTTTACGATTATCGAATCGCTGCTGGCAATCAATGAGGCGCAGAGCGATTTTTTGGCACTTATGTCGGCTGCTATGGACGAAGAAATCATAAAGGCCATGACTATAACGCCTGAATGGCAAAGATATCTTGAAACAAGACGGCAATTAGACAACACAAGAAAACAAATCGAAGAGTTTACAGAAGCTTTAAAGACACTGGAAAATGCGTGATCTGGTAATTATCGGAGCCGGGCCGGCCGGCATATCGGCAGCGTATGAAGCCCAAAAGGCAGGCCTGGACTACGTTGTAATTGAAAAAGGTTTGATAGGTAATACCATTTACAATTATCCTATTGGCCTCACAGTCTTTTCTACTCCCGATGAACTTGAACTTAACAGAGGCGACCTGAAGCCCTGCCGTGAAAAGCCCACCCGCGAAGAGCTTCTCTCATACTATGTGAGGTTTGTACTGGACAATGGGCTCAATGTTCGTACCGAGGAAAAAGTACTCGCCGTTGGATTAGATGCCGTATCCGGAAAGAATAATTCCTCGGGTGAATCCGAGCTTCACCACCCATTTGTTGTCAGGACAAACAAGGCTACAGAGACGGCGCGCAACGTGCTCTTCGCAACCGGTGCGATGGAATATCCGCGACGGCTTAATGTACCCGGGGAAGATCTCTCCTTTGTCCATCACCAATTTCGTGAAACTTATCCCTGGGTAAGAAAACGAGCACTGGTAATTGGCGGAGGTAATTCGGCCGGCGAGGCCGCACTTTTCCTGGCAGAGGAAGGTGCCGAAACTACACTCGCAATCTTCAGGCAGGACTGGGAAAACACAGATCCGAAGCAGGGCTGTATTAAATACTGGGTAAAGCAGCCCCTTGAAGAGCAGATAAACCGCCGCTGCCTCACGTTGTTTTTTCTCGGAAAAGTACTGCAATTTGACGAAGGCATCGCCCTATTGGAATCAGAGGATGGAGAATCGGCAGAAATCCCGGTTGATGTGGTTTTTGTTCTGATTGGAGCAGAGGCCGACCTGAGCCTTTTGGTATCACTTGGAATCAGGTTCGAGAATTCTAAACATGGAAAGGTTCCAATCTACAACCCTGAAACTTTCGAAACCGAGATACCAGGAATTTACGTTGCAGGCCATTTTACCCACCAAAGACATATAAAGGGCGCAATCGAAGCGGGCAGAACAGTTATTAACTCATTGAAAAGCAGTCTCGCCGGTAATTTGAAGACAGTTTGAATAATTCACTCTCTTGTATTTTTTTGTAAAAACTGTATTGTGAATATCTTTCTTTTCAATATCTGTTATGAGAATGTCTAGAGAAATGTTTCAAAACTGAAGCCCTTCATCATCAACCCGCAGCCGCCTGGCAACACCGGTTTCATATGCGGTTGCTTCCACTTTTTGCGAAACGGCCTCTGCCACTCTGCGGTCAAATACAGACGGTATTATGTAATCAGGATTAAGCTCCTCCTCAGAAATGATGTCGGCAATCGCCTCTGCTGCCGCCAATTTCATCTCTTCATTTATTTTGGACGCCCTGCAGGCAAGAGCTCCCTTGAAAATACCGGGAAAGCAAAGAACGTTATTGATCTGATTCGGGTAATCTGATCTGCCTGTGGCCATTACTGCCGCAAGGCCGACGGTTTCTTCAGGCATGATCTCGGGAATGGGATTGGCCATTGCAAAAATGATTGGGTCTTTCGCCATTGACTTTACGTCATCTGCCGAGATTATCCCGGGAACTGAAAGGCCTAAAAAGACATCTGCCCCGCGGATAACTTCATGTATGCTGCCTTTTTCATTCTCCGGATTTGTATTTACAGCGTACCATTCTTTGACCCAGTTCATATTTTCCTTTCTTCCGCGAAAAATCGCTCCGTGCTGATCGCAGCCGACTACATTTCGGGCTCCGGCAGCCATCACTATTTTTGTACAGGCCACCCCGGCGGCGCCTACGCCGCTTACCACAATCTTTATATCTTCGATTTTTTTGCCAACGATTTTCAGTGCATTGATGAGCGCTGCCAGGACGACTACTGCCGTGCCATGTTGGTCGTCATGAAAGACAGGTATATCCAGCTCTTCCTTAAGACGGTCTTCGATCTCAAAACACCTCGGTGCCGAGATATCCTCCAGATTGATTCCGCCAAAGGCTACAGAGATATTCTTGATTGTCTGCACTATTTCATGAGGATCTTTAGTGTTCAGACAAATAGGAAATGCATCAACTCCTGCAAATTCCTTGAATAATTGGCATTTGCCTTCCATTACAGGCATTGCAGCAGCCGGCCCGATATCGCCAAGCCCCAAAACAGCGGTTCCATCCGAAACGACAGCTACAGTGTTTTTCTTGATTGTCAGGTTATAGGCTTTTTCGGGGTCGCGGTGAATCGCTTCGCAAACGCGGGCTACTCCCGGCGTATATGCCATTGAAAGATCGCTCCGTGTCTTTAGCGGGATTTTGGATACCGTCTCGATCTTTCCGCCAAGGTGGAGTAAGAAGGTTCTGTCGGAAACGTTTATTACCTCGACGCCGTCAATCGAACTTACGGCATCTATGATTTCTCTATCGTGGCTTTCGCTGGAAGCATTGACCGTGATATCCCTGATCAAATAATCTTTACCAACGCTGACTATATCTATCCCCTCGATATCGCCGCCTGCTTTTCCAATAGCTGTCGTAATCTCGCCAAGTTTTCCCGGGCGGTTATGAATCCTCAATCTGAGCGTTAAACTGTAACTTGGATTTGGTGTCAGCCTTGTATCCATAATTCAAATGATAATTTATGCCTCTACTGGCCGGCATGAAATAAACCGGCCCTGCAAT
>DATLZX010000134.1:0-12714 GCA_035573795.1 Pyrinomonadaceae bacterium
GCTCATACCGGAGGTGAAGCGCACTAAATGCAAGAACTAGAGCAAATAAAGCAGCGCATCTATCCCCCGATGGTCGAGGGTAATCATACTTTCGGCACAGTTTCAGACAAAATCGGTGAAGTTACGCTCAGTAAACGAACACCGTTTTTCTGGTTCATCGGCTTTGGCATCTCGTTTGTCGTTGCCCAGCTTTTGCTTATGACGGTAACTATCTTGCTGGCCAGAGGTATCGGCATCTGGGGTAATAACCAGCCGGTAGGTTGGGCATTCGATATTATCAACTTCGTCTGGTGGATCGGTATCGGCCACGCCGGCACGTTGATTTCAGCAATCCTACTGTTGCTTAACCAGAAATGGCGGACATCTATCAACCGCTTTGCTGAGGCAATGACGCTTTTTGCCGTCGCCTGCGCCGCCATGTTCCCGCTTTTGCATACCGGCCGTCCTTGGCTGGCAATCTACTGGCTGTTTCCATATCCCAATACAATGGGAATCTGGCCGCAGTTCCGTTCACCTCTGATCTGGGACGTTTTTGCAGTTTCGACTTATGCCACGATATCTCTGTTATTCTGGTACGTTGGCCTTATTCCTGACCTTGCTACCTTGCGTGACAGGGCTAAGAACAAATTCTTCAAGTTTGTTTACGGGGTGCTCTCATGGGGCTGGCGCGGCAGTGCAAGGCATTGGCACCGCTATGAAATCGCCTATCTTTTGCTCGCCGGACTTTCGACCCCTCTGGTTCTCTCCGTACACTCGATAGTATCTCTGGACTTCTCCGTATCCCAGATTCCTGGCTGGCATGCCACGATATTTCCGCCTTATTTCGTTGCGGGCGCCATTTTTGCCGGCTTTGCAATGGTTCTGATTCTTTGCATTCCTTTGCGCGTCTGGTACAACATGAAGGATTTCATAACCCATACTCACCTTGTTTATATGGGTAAGGTTATGCTTGCCACCGGCTTGATCGTTGTCTACGGCTACGCAATGGAGGCATTTTTCGGATGGTACAGTGCCTCGCAGTATGAATGGTTCATGATCAAAAACCGCATCTGGGAAGGACCTTATTGGTGGTCCTATTGGCTTTTGATTCTATGTAATTTCATTGCCGTTCAGCTTTTATGGTTCAAACGCTTTCGTGAAAGTCCGTTCTGGCTATTTGTGATTTCAGTCATCGTAAGTATCGGAATGTGGCTGGAGAGGTTCGTAATTATCGTAACCAGCCTTAACCGCGACTTTCTGCCCTCATCCTGGGCGATGTACACGCCGACGATTTTTGACTGGTCTATGTTTATCGGAACGATCGGTTTCTTCTTCTCGCTGATCTTCCTTTTTGTGAGGTTTTTACCGATTATTTCGATCTTCGAGGTCAGGACGCTTCTGCCCGAAGCAAATGTTCATGGCCACCAGCAGGATTTTGAGGAAAACGTTGTAGAAGTCGAATACACTTACGAAATCACTGATCCGCCGCAAAAGGCATAGCTTTTTGCCTTATTTAGCCTAGCGGGATGCGCTGGCGGCAGTTGTTAGAAAAAAAATAAGAACAACTTCATTCTCCGTGAATGAAAGATTTTCAGTGCTATGACTAAACAGCTTTATGGATTAATGGCTGAATTTGATACTGCTACTGAGCTGGTAGATGCGGCAAGGGCAGTCCGAGAGGCCGGATACTTAAAAACCGATGCCTTCTCTCCCTTTCCGATTCATGAGATGGACGCCGCTCTCGGTATCAAACGCAGTATTTTGCCTGTGCTGGTGTTCTTCGGCGGCCTTACGGGTACCTTGCTTGGCGTTGCCCTGCAGGTGTTCGTCCATTATATAGATTATCCATTGAACATTGGTGGGCGGCCCTATTTAAGCTGGATTGCGTTTGTTCCGCCGGCATATGAGCTTACTATTCTGCTTGCAGGGTTTACGGCGGTCTTCGGAATGTTGTTTCTAAATGGGCTACCCCGGCCATACCATCCGGTGTTCAATGTCCCGAGGTTTGCCCTGGCTTCACGGGAAAAATTCTTTCTCTTAATCGAAGCGGCCGATCCCAAATATGATTACGAACAAACCAGGAGTTTCCTTGAAAGCTTGAATCCGCAGGAGGTTTTTGATGTCGAGGAATAGGGAAAAGATAATAACTGGAGCCTTCGATCTCCTTATGCGGAAAAAAATGTCAATTTTAGGGCTGATTTTGTGCTCGCTCGCTTTTTCGGCCTGCGGCGTCCGTTATGATATGCAGGATCAGCCGAGATACAAAGCATATCGTCAAAGTGATTTTTTCCCTGATGGAGCAGCCGATCAGGCTCCGCCCGAGGGAACGGTCGCTCGCGGTTTTCTTAAAGCGAACAAGGCTTTTTACACCGGAAAGATTGATAATCCTAATCCGAATGCCCAGGTTGAAACTACTACGGATGCTTCGGGCAATACCTTGGTTACCAGCTTTCCGAATGATATCAAGGAATTCCCACTGCCTGTAACTAAAGAGTTGCTTGACCGTGGACAAGAGCGTTACAACATCTATTGCATTGTTTGCCACGGGCCGCTTGGCAATGGTGATGGAATGGTCGTCCGACGCGGATTTCCCAAGCCGCCAACCTATCATGACGACCGGCTGAGAAATGCACCGGTCGGACATTTCTTCGATGTCATAACAAATGGCTGGGGAAGAATGAATGGATATGCCGCACAGATTTCTGCGGCTGACCGTTGGGCTATTGTTGCATATATAAGGGCTTTACAAATTAGTCAGGATCCGTCGCGGCTGATGAAAATGGATGCCTCGATGACAACGGCTTCGTCTACATCGAATGGTGATAAAAAGGACGCGCACGGAGGAATGAAATAATGGCTACCGTATCAGAAAAGAATTATTTGGCACCTACGCAGTTATCCCGATTCCGAAATGCCGCTCTCGGACTTGGCGGCATAGCGCTTCTGGCATGGGCTTTCGGAACTTATTTCAACCCCGAACAGGGTTTGCGCTCCTGGCTACTAGGGTTTATTTACTGGGGCGGAATCGCCATCGGCGGGCTGGGAATTTTGATGCTTCAATACCTCACAGGCGGAGCATGGGGAGTAATGCTCAGAAGAGTTGTCGAGGCGGCTTCGAGAACCCTTCCTTTGGTTTTTATTTTGTGGATACCGCTTGCCATTGGTATCGGTCACCTCTATGAGTGGACTCATTTGCCGCCGGATGATCCTACGGTAATCCAGCGAGGGGCTTTCCAGACCCCTCTGTGGTGGATAATCAGAAGCATTGCCTATTTTGTGATTTTCGGAATCATGGCATTCTTGCTAAATCGCTGGTCTGCCGAGCAGGATGCTGCCAAAGACTACGAATCGGCAGCTGACAGGTTAGGTATAGCTACCAAGTTCTCGGGCCCGGCTATCGTGATCTTTGTTCTTACGGTTACTTTTGCCTCAGTAGATTGGGTCTTATCGCTTGATCCGCATTGGTTTTCTACGATCTGGGGCCTGCTCTTTGTAGTTGGCTGGGCATTGAGCACCTTCAGTCTCGTAGTCTTGCTCCTTGCGTGGCTTTCTGACCGCGATCCCTTGAAAGGTGTTCTTGGTAAAAGGCATTTCCATGATATAGGAAAGCTGATCCTCGCCTTTGTGATGGTTTGGGCTTATTTCAATTTTTCTCAATTGATAATCGTTTATTCCGGAAATATTCCGGAGGAAACCTCCTGGTATCTCGACAGGATGTCGCCCGGGTGGTTCTGGGTTGGCATGATCCTTGTTGTATTTCATTTTGCTTTCCCATTCCTGTTCTTGCTTGATCAGGACTGGAAGAAAAAAGCGAAAACACTGGCTGCTATCTGCGCCTTTATTTTGGTGATGCGGCTTGTGGATATGTACTTCCTGATTGGACCGAGCCCGCGGGTTACCACCGGCGGCGAAAGTCTGCCGCTTTCTGCCAGCATCAGTTGGTTGGATATAGTAGCCCCGATTGCCGTCGGCGGTATCTGGCTATGGTACTTCCTGGGACAATTGGCAAACAGGCCCTTGGTGCCGGTTATGGATCCGTTTTTACCAAATGCAATTGAACACGGGCACGGCCACTAAATTATTCTCCCCGAAAGGGATATAATCGAATAAGGGATAAATTTAAATCAGGAAGGCCGGTTGAAAAAAAACGAAATTTTATTAAACCGCTTTTTTACCGGCGGTTGCAGTCTAGATAAATATGAAGCACGGAAAACAGGAATTATCCGAAGTTGCCATAAAACGGGGCTATGAGGAAAACGTACTCGGCCTGCGGGGTATCTTGATATTCGGTGGTTTTCTTCTGGTTTTGATAATAGCTACATTTTTCCTGATGTATGTGTTGAAAAATCAGCTTGAGGATCATGCAAAAACCACCAAGTCTTCAGATAACCCTCTGGCCTTGAGTGACAAGGAAAGACTTCCGCCCGAGCCGCGCCTTCAGTCTGCGCCGGGTTTTGGTGTTGATGGTCCTAACGGGCGTATCAATCTTGAACTCAAACCGCCGCAATCAGAATACTGGGAGCTAAAGAAAATCTGGGATACAGAGCTGCAGAATGGTGTAAAAGATCCAAAGACCGGAGCAGTTACCGCGCTTCCCATTGAAGAGGCTAAAAAGATTTTATTATCTGAAGGGCTGCCTTCCGCACAGGCTTCTGATTCCGGAGATTTGTTCAATAACTCCAAACTTTATTACTCGTCGGCAAGCGCCGGCAGGGTTGCAACAGAGCGGAGGCGTTGATCCATAAAAAGGCCGGCATAAGCCCCAAGCTCGTTTAAAGCTAATAATACTACGAGGTTTTAGCTAAAAATTTTGAAACTTTTGAGACCACTTAGCGAAATTCATATTTGAGGCGAAATATAAACGAATTAAAAGATTTTGAATAACTTTTCAAAAGTACAAAATATGTTTTACAGATTTTCAACAAGGCTGCTTTACGTCTTTGCGGTTATAGGGCTTTTGCTATCCTTTGCCGCAGCGCAGCGTGTTGAGCATTACAATTCGCCTCTGTATTCGCCAAAAGTTTACGATCCGACTGTTGGCCCGTCGGCGGGCCTTCCCGACGCCTTGAAAGAGGTAGGGATCGAGCAGAAACTGGGAAATACCCTGCCGCTTGATGCCACCTTTCAGGACGAAAAAGGCAATTCCGTCAAGCTGGGCGATTACTTCAAGTCCGGAAGGCCTGTAATCCTCGCCCTTGTTTATTATGAATGCCCAATGCTTTGCAACCAGGTCTTAAATGGCTTGGTCGGTTCTCTGAAAGGCATTAACCTGGACGCCGGTAAGGATTTTGACGTATTGGCAGTGAGTTTTGACGCAAATGAATACGGCAAGACAGAACTTGCAGCAAATAAAAAGGCTTCATATCTTGAAAATTATCAAAGGCCCGGAACAGAAAACGGCTGGCACTTTTTAACCGGAAGCCAGCAGTCAATTGATCAAATCACCGGGGCTGCCGGTTTCCACTATAAATGGGATGAGAAAACCAACCAGTTTGCCCATGCAAGCGCAATAATTATCGTTAACCCTGACGGCAGGATTTCGCATTATTTTTACGGAATTGACTACTTGCCAAAGGATGTAAAGCTTGGGCTTATCGAAGCCTCCGACAATAAGATCGGAACTGCTGCAGATCAATTGCTGCTTTATTGCTATCACTATGACCCGGCAACCGGTAAATACGGGTTTGCCATCCTGAACGCTATCAGGCTGGGCGGGATCTTAACATTGCTGACTCTTGGAGCCATGGTTTTTATTTTCTGGCAAAGAGGTAGAAAGTCCGGCAATCCGGATAAAAATGCAGATAAAGAATTGGAAAAGATTTAAATTGAGATTTGCTTTGCCACTTGGTTTTTTAACAAACTTTGTAATCATTCAGGTTTTTTAACAGTGTTTATGCAGACAAGTTCTTGGGTACCGCTTTTTCCTGACTCGGCCTCAACCTTTTCATGGCAGGTTGATGCACTCTATTTTTACCTGATCATCATCAGCATTGCTTTTGCCGTGCCGATAATTGCCGCAATCTTCTTTTTTGCGATCAAATACCGGGAAAAAGAAAAATTTGCCACTCCGGAAGAACTTCATGGCTCTCTGGTACTGGAGACTGCCTGGACCATCGTCCCATTCATCGTCTCGATGACGATATTCCTTGGCGGGGCAATAGTCTATTACGAGCAGTATCGAATTCCCGACGAAGCAATGGACGTTTACGTTGTCGGTAAACAGTGGATGTGGAAAGTGCAGCATCCAACCGGCCAGCGGGAGATCAACGAGCTGCATGTACCAATCGGACGAAAAGTACGCCTGACGATGACAACCGAGGACGTTCTGCATAGCTTTTATATTCCGGCATTTCGCACCAAGGCCGACGTAGTCCCGGGACGTTATACCTATATGTGGTTTGAGGCAACCAAGCCCGGTAAATACCATCTTTACTGTGCGGAATACTGCGGGCTAAATCATTCCGGAATGGGCGGTTGGATTTATGCCATGGAACCCAAGGATTACGAAAATTGGCTTGCCGGCAATGTAACCGGGCAAACTCCGGTCGAGGCTGGCAGAGACCTTTTCGAAAATAAACTTGGATGCGCCTCATGCCATGCCGGCGGCCCAAGCCAGCGCGGGGCAAAGCTAGAGGGCATTTATATGAAGCCCGTCAAGCTTGTCGGAGGCCAAACCGTAATTGCTGATGACGATTACATCCGCAATTCGATCCTTAACCCGAGCTCACAGATTGTCGAGGGGTATCAGCCGATAATGCCTACTTTCAAAGGGCAGGTTACCGAAGAACAGTTGATGTACCTGGTTGCCTATATCAAATCTCTAAGTGGTGTAACCGCTAATTCAACTTCCGGGACATCTTCAATGGCAAATACTCAGCCTGCTGCAGCCAGTCCGTCTCCGGCTGCAAATTCCGGCAATAATAGCAACACCAGCAGGCCAAAGTAGTGACGGATTTAAAAAAGGGAAGTAATTATGCAAAAAGTCGATTTAATTGATGCCGCAATGGGAAGTGATGAGGTAAGCCGTGAGCCAAAGGTCAATTACCTTACCAATGGGTATACGCTTAAATCCTGGCTGCTTACAAAAGATCATAAGCGTATTGCGATAATGTACCTTATCACCGTTTCGATCTTTTTTCTTGCCGGCGGGCTTTATGCTTCTGCAATCAGGCTCGAGCTGCTGACTCCTGCCAGCGACCTGCTCCAAACGGCAACATACAACAAAGTTTTTACCCAGCATGGAATCCTGATGATTTTCTTCTTCCTCATCCCTTCGATTCCCGCAATACTGGGTAACTTCTTGCTGCCATTGATGATAGGAGCGAAAGATCTGGCCCTGCCGCGAATAAACCTTTTAAGCCTTTATATTTACTGGCTGGGGGCTTTGATCACGGTCTATGCACTTCTTGTCGGCGGCGTTGATACAGGCTGGACCTTCTACACTCCGTACAGCACTACTTTCTCAAATTCTTATGTTGTATTAGCCGGCCTCGGCATCTTTATAAACGGCTTTTCCTCGATTTTGACAGGGCTCAATTTCATCGTAACGGTTCATACAATGCGCGCCCCCGGAATGACCTGGTTCAGGCTTCCGCTGTTCGTTTGGGCACAATATGCAACGAGCCTTGTAATGATCTTGGGGACGCCGGTCGTAGCCATAACGGTACTGCTTGTTGCAATAGAAAGGGTAGCTCGCGTCGGCATTTTCGATCCGGCAATCGGCGGCGACCCGATTCTTTTCCAGCATCTTTTCTGGTTCTACTCTCATCCGGCAGTCTACATCATGATCTTGCCCGGAATGGGCGTAGTCAGTGAGTTGATCTCGAATTTCTCCAGAAAAAAGATCTTCGGCTATGAATTCATAGCATTTTCGAGCATAGCTATCGCCGTTTTCGGTTTCCTCGTTTGGGGACACCATATGTTCGTCAGCGGACAGTCAATCTATGCAAGCATGGTTTTCTCGTTCCTGACGATGGTAGTTGCCGTCCCTTCAGCAATCAAAATGTTCAATTGGACGGCCACACTTTACAAAGGCTCTGTTTCCTATGATACGCCGATGCTTTACGCCATCGGGTTCCTTGGCCTTTTTCTGATTGGCGGGCTTACGGGCCTCTTCCTTGGCTCTATCGGGCTTACAGTTCATTTAACCGATACCTATTTCGTGGTTGCACACTTCCACTACGTAATGGTTGGCGGACAGGTAATTGCTTATCTTGGCGGGATACATTACTGGTGGCCGAAAATGACGGGCAAAATGTACAGTGAGTTCTGGGGCAAAATTTCGGCAATGCTGGTTTTCGTCGGCTTCAACCTGACATTTTTCCCACAATTCATCTTGGGTTATCTGGGCATGCCGAGGCGTTATGCCGCATATCCACCGGAGCTTCAGGTGTTAAACATCTTTTCAACAGCCGGTGCTTCGGTCTTAGGGGTCGGATTGGTTCTGCCCGTAATTTACCTTACTTTGTCTTTGATTAACGGTAAGCCTGCAGGGGATAACCCCTGGATGCTGCCTGGCTTGGAGTGGCGTACAAGTTCACCGCCACCAACTGAGAATTTCGAGAAACCACCCGTGGTTACCTGGGAGGCTTACGAATTCGGAGACGAAAGCGGCCTTGACCTCGAATCAGCACGTAAAAACGTCAAGGCAGAAGCAATTGCCTGAGATTTTGGTAACTTGCCTGGGAAGCTGCTCTTATAAGCAGTGACCACAAAAATGTTGAGATTAGGAACTATTGGAAAGGCATGTTAAAACGCTTTAAATAGCTTAAATCAAGCGGTTTTCCCAATTATCGGTTTTTTCGATTTTTCAGAGCTAAAAGTCTGGCCTGAGCCGGATCATAAGATGAATTTGATTTGTAAAAAATGCTTTTATCCAAAAATGCTCCTGATTAAACCTTGGTCTGATAAAGCTTTGGTTTATATGATAAAGGCTTTATTTAGATAGATTTATAAATTACTGAAATTGTTAAAATTATTGTTTTATGGCGCCACACGCATCCACACATGAGGAATTTCATTATCACGCACCGGGGCTTCAGCACCAGTTTTCCGACATGAAGCAGCAGGTAGACAGTGTTTCTATCGGAATGTGGGCTTTCCTTGTGCAGGAAATAATGTTTTTCGGCGGATTGTTTGCTGCTTACCTGGTTTATCGTTCAAAATACCCGATGGCTTTTGCCGCAGGCAGCAACCATCTTGACGCATTCTGGGGCGGATTGAATACTCTGGTTCTGATCGTCAGCAGCCTTACAATGGCCCTGACCGTCTATTTTGCCCAAAAAGGCAACAGGAACTTGCAGGTTGCAATGATTGTATTGACGATGCTGTTTGGTGCCACTTTCCTCGGTGTAAAAGTTATCGAATACTCTGATAAGTACAATCACGGCCTTGTTCCCGTAACCGGCTGGAATAAGAAAACCAGGGCAGAGGAACATTCAACATCTATCGTGATCCCCGGCGAGCAAAGGGCTGAAGCTCAGGAAAACGCCCATTCTGAACCGGCACATCGGCCAAATCCACGCGGTGAGTTTCAGATAGACCCTGAGAAAGACCTTAAATTAGTTGAAATGGCTAGGGATGAAAACTTCCTAACTCCATATGAACAGGCTACTTATTTCTCGAATGGACAGATTGATGCTGACAAATTCCGCGACAAGGTCAGGATGTTTTTCGTTATATATTTCATAATGACCGGCCTACACGCATTGCATATGGTCGTCGGGCTTGGGATCATGGCCTGGCTTCTGGTGATGGCCATTCGGAATACTTTCAGCGCCGAATATTATACTCCGGTCGAGATATCAGGCCTTTACTGGCACTTTGTTGATATTGTATGGATTTTCCTCTTCCCATTGCTTTATCTTCTGGGAAGACACTTTTTGCATTGAACAAGGTCCTAATAGACAAAGTAGTTTTGTTACGAAGCTAGTTTTCAATAATTCGAATAATTAGAATAATTAAAGCAGTTTGAAAATTATTTAAACAAGAAAAAAGCAAGCTATGTCAGACAACCACGCAGAAGGCTCACATATCGGAATCAAAGGCTATCTAGGTGTTTTTGCGGTGCTTGTTGTAGGTACGATTTTGACCTATTATGTTGCCACCGTTGACCTGGACTGGATCTTTCCAGGCGCTAATACGTTAGTAGCTTTAACTATCGCATTTACTAAAATGACTTTCGTTATGTTGTTTTTTATGCATGTTTACTGGAGCCCAAAACTGATTTGGCTTTCGGCAGTGGCAGGGTTTTTCTGGTTGGCGATTCTGTTTGCATTTACAATGCAGGATTATTTTACCCGTATTACCGGATTCTTTTCCATCTGAAAGGAAACAGCGGATCTTGCCGCCTGATACAGCGGTTAAGTCAAAGAATCTAAACAACTTAATAAAAACAGCTCTCCTCAGGAAATTGTTTTTTAGGCCAATTCCTGAGGATTTTATTTTTCTGCCGTTGATTGATTAGTCATAAATGTTGCCTGCGTGTTAAGATTAAAGATTTGATGTTGCGGTAAGAAGGACGGCTCTTTAGGCTGCAATCATACAAAAAGGTTTTTCATTACAACAGCCGCCTCTGCTCGTTTCATCCTAAAAATAAATGGCGATTCATATTTCCAAAAAATTAAATTGGTTTGTCATCGCATTATTGAGCGTTTTGTTTGCCGGCGGCTGCAGCGTAGTAAAAAAAGAAAGCCGTACTCCAACGCTTCTTAAAACCGTCAATGCAACGCGCGAGCAGCTTTTAGCAGAGGTGAGCCGATTTGCAAAGGTGCAGTCCCTCAGAGCCAAAGTTGATCTGAAATTCGAGGATAATTCTTTTGCTCAATTCGGTGCCAAGGAAGTTTACAGAACAGCCGATGGGGATATCGTTGTTCAGCGGCCGGCTAATATTTACCTGAAAGTACAGGCTCCGCTCATTAAAACCGATATAGCGCAGATGACCTCTGACGGAAAGCGGTTTCGTGTGGCGATACTTCAGGACGGCGGCAATGGCAGCTATCGTAAGTTCGTGCTCGGAACAAACGATGCTGATTACAGCCGGCTGCAAAAGCGACTGGATACTTCAGCCAATGAATCCAATCCGGATCTCAAAAAGGATATCAACGCATTCTCCAATCTTAGGCCACAGCATTTTACCGACGCTTTGCTTGTAAGGCCGGTTGATGAATCGCATGTATATACGCAGAGTTCGACCTATCTGATTGAAGAGGACCCGAGCCAGTCGAAAAAATCACCGCTTCGGTCCGTCGTTCGCGGATACTACCTGCTTGATGAATACGAGCAGGATGGCAATCAATTGAGGATTACAAGAAGGTTTTGGTTCGATCGCGTTGGAGGTATCCGCCTGGCGCGGCAGCAGCTTTTTGATCGCAGCGGGGAGATAGTCTCTGATATCGTATATGGCCGCGAGGGAAATCTAGGAGATCAGCCGGATTATCAGAGGCTGCCGCTCGAGGTATTAGTGATTCGTCCCCAGGACAAATATTCTCTAAGAATTACTTTCCAATCGCCTTCGGCAGTAACCGTCGGCAAGAATTATCCGCAGACAGCCTTTGAACTGCAAAATACCTGGCAGCTCGATGAAATTGACCTCGATAAGCAATTGAGCCAGTTGGATTCGAACACCGGCAATAATAGCGAAACCAAGCGAATCCAATAATTTACAGGGATCAGTTAAACCGGATGAAATCAATCGTAATTGCAAAAGACTTAAGGAAAAGCTACCACATCGGAAAGGTTGAAGTACAAGCCCTGCGCGGAGTTGACCTGCGCATAGAAGAAGGCGAATTTGTTGCAGTAATGGGGCCGTCAGGATGCGGCAAATCTACCCTGCTGCATTTGTTAGGTGGTCTTTTAACGCCAACCAGCGGCTCGGTTATTATTGATGGCGAGGATATCTCCAAGCTCTCTGACGCTAAAAGAACGGACGTCAGAAGGAGGAAAATTGGCTTTGTCTTTCAAAGGTTTAATCTTTTTCCGACACTTTCAGCAGAGGGGAATTTACGGCTTGCCGAAAAGATTCATACAGGAAATGGCAAGGGAAATGGCGAGCTCAGAAGGGAAATCCTGAGGTTGCTCAGGCTGGAGGATAAAATGCATCATAAGCCTTTGGAACTCTCCGGAGGCGAGCAGCAGAGGGTTGCCCTTGCCCGGGCAGTAATCAATAGGCCTGCAATAGTTTTGGCGGATGAGCCTACAGGCAATCTGGATACCGAAAATTCTGAAATAGTCCTGGATATGTTTCAGCAGCTGAACCGCCGTTACGGCCAAACTATTGTGATGATTACGCACAATCCGGAAGCTGCCGCGGTTTGTTCAAGGGTTATTAAAATGCGGGATGGCCATATTATAGAATCTGACTCAGGCTCAGCAGCTTTGTCCCAGAATTAAGAAAATGTTTCCGAAATTCATCAAAAACTTCATTTTATGGAGCTATAGTCGAGAAACATCGGTTTATGTGATTTTCTGCCTTCTGATTATTGCTTTTATTTTCCTTACTCCGAAATCATGGTTTGATAAAAGCGATCGGCTGGCAACTCAAACAGCCAAAATTATCGTCAAAGCCGAAGAGTTTTCAACAGACCCCCAGATAATGCAACAAAAGGCTCGTCAAATCAGCGGTAATCCGGATGCTAAAATAATCGCCTGGCGCGAGATCAGGAATGAACAGGGCGAGCGGATCTATGAAATAGAAATACGTTGATTTACCGCAGTCGGTATTTTTAACCCTGATAA
>DATLZX010000135.1:0-7835 GCA_035573795.1 Pyrinomonadaceae bacterium
AATGTTTGAAGTAGGTGAATTGAGAATAGCAACAACAGTTTGATTAGCCTTGTACTCATTGTATTTACCGGTTTCATCCCAAACTGTGTCAAAGTCTGTTGTTAGGTTTATTGACGTAAAATCAATCACAATGTCAAAGGCGGCCAGCTCAGCACCAAGTTTTTCGCTCATGTCACTCATCTTTTTTGTTTTGCCAAACGCAATGCTTTCGTTCTTGAGCGGATTCACCGGATTGAATCTATAAAAAACAGGGCCGTTAAATGCAGTAAATGAGACCCACGCCTGCCCATTTTCAAGGTCGCCGTCAATACTTTTATTTTCTGCAGCTGCCTGCACTCGATTAGAATAATATTCAGTATTTTTTATCGCCTCCCAATCTACGAATTCGATACCCAGCCTCGACAATTTATTTTGCAAAATCGTGTAAAACTCATTTGTAAGGTTTTGCAAGTCCTGATTTGTAAGATCACCATCAAGGTAAACACTTACCCTTGCTGAATTACTTTTATCCCTCTCTTCAATCATTTTGGTTGTAATTACTTTATAGTGAATTCGCAGTTGTACGAGCGCCAGCCGGTTTGTGTTCTTTACCACCTTTGGCTTGCCGAAAGTAGAATATTTGACGTATTTGAATGTTTCATCAGCCAGCTTTTCATAAGTCTGCGGGTAAGAATATGCGGCTGCGGCGAGTATTAACAGCGTTGCTGCAATAAGCTTTTTGAAGTACTTCATAAATCCTCCACAATGTAGTAACAAGGCAATTCAGTCAAACTTTTTAACTGGTTCTGTATCAATTCTAGTTTTCGGTTAACTGGCCAAGTTTCCAAGATTGATCTGCAGGTAGTGTTGCCATCAGTGCCAATTGGACTTTTTCTGAAAGTTTCAACATCTGTTGGTCAGAAAAATCCATCTGTCTTCCAATTTGTCCTATATCTTTCAACATATTAAGTAGAGTCGGGTCCATATCTTGCGGAGCTTCTGTGGCAATCTCGCCGATATCGGTCGCTGCTTTAGCTATGCTCTTGAATACTGACGGATACTGTGTTTTGTAGGGTTTTATTACATGCCAAACAGTTAAAAACGCAGCCAAATCGCCCATGCTCGTGCCCAGATTGAAATACCACATGCTTTTAAAGAATTTCGGGTCGTCCAAATTTTTTGAACCAGAAGCATTAGTAAGTAATGCCATTCCGTAACTGGCGAAAGTGTCTTTTTTGATTTGCTCAATGTCTGTTTCAGGCGCTAAATAATTCTCTTTATCGGCTTTCTGGACTATTCTGTTTATCGAGCCGGAATTTAAGCCCATTTCAGTCAAGGTAATAGCTGAAATCTGCAGATTCAATGACTCCAGTTTTGTGATTGGAAAATATGCCAATTTATAGGCTTTTGAGCCATAGAAAGAAACCGCAAATGGCTCTAGAGTAGAATAGAGCTGAGGATTGCTCTTCTTGATTTTTACTATTCTGTGCGCATACACAGACGATCCGTCTATCAAAAATTGATCCATGTTTTGGGCAAAGTTAGCCTGTTGCAGGAAAAACAAGGCTATTGCCGTAAATAAAACGGACCTGACATAACAAGTTGTAAAATTTATTAACCTGAACATTTTTATCTCCTTGAATTTTAATGCTTGGGGGTGTCTAACTGCCGAAATAACAATTGATTAGCTCCCTCTGAACATTCTCGCAATAAAAAATTAAAAAAGGGGTCAAAATAATTGCTTTTTGATAAAATATTCAAAATTTTTTATAAAAAGACTGATCGGTCTAATCAGTCTGATAATATCGCATCTATAAATCATTTATAATCAATTGTTTGGCAGGTTTGAACTAATTCCTGAAGTTTTTTTATGGGCAGGCAGGACGTTACAAGTTTACTCAAAAAAGCGCAAAGCGGCAGCCGTGAAGCTTTGGATCTTCTGATGCCTTTGGTTTATCAGGAACTTAGGCAGATTGCCCAATCCCAGATGCAAAGTGAAAGAATGAACCACACATTGCAGCCGACAGCCCTTGTCCATGAATCCTACATAAGGTTGATTGATCAAAAGGAAGTCGATTGGCAAAACCGGGCACATTTTTTCTACATAGCGGCTGAAATGATGCGAAGAATTCTGATTAACCACGCTAATAAACGCAACGCCCAAAAGCGCGGTGAGGGTCAAACCCTGATTAACCTTGATGATGTAGACAGCAATGCAAAATCCTATAACCCGGTAGATGTTCTGGAAATTGACCAACTGCTGAAAGAGCTAGAGAATTTAGACCAGCAGCAGGCGAAAATCGTCGAACTCAGATTCTTTGCCGGCTTAACCGTTGCTGAAATCGCTTCTGTTCTCGAAGTCTCAGAAAGCACCGTCAAAAGAGAATGGCGCTCTGCCAAAGCTTGGCTGAAATCAAAACTCTTGAGCTGATATACCATTTTTTGCAGATGAAGCCCGAAAATTGGCAAAAAATCAAGGATATATTCAACAAGGCAATCGAAATGCCCGCTGAATCCCGACAGGAATTTCTCCGCAATTCCTGTGGTGAAGACAGGGCGATGCTTCTCGAAATCGAAAAAATGCTCGAGCATGCAGCAGATGACGATACTTTGTCCAAGTTCAATTTTTTGGGTGAATTCTATCAAAGCCAACCTGACGCCGTCTCTGAGCCAATGCCAGATAAAATTGGCAAATACAAGCTTGTAAGAGAAATAGGGCGGGGCGGAATGGGTGTTGTCTATGAAGCTTTGCGTGAAGAAAAAGAATTCAATCAGCGTGTCGCCCTCAAAGTTATCAAGAGAGGGATGGACACAGATCAGATAGTCAAGCGTTTCCGCTATGAACAAAAAATCCTGGCTGGCCTTATCCATACAAATATAGCCCGGTTTATTGATGGAGGCGTTACGAACGACGGACTGCCCTTTTATGTGATGGAATACATTGAGGGAACGCCGCTCGACAAATACATCTATGAACAAAATCCTTCTTTGACAGAAAGGCTCAAAATCTTTCTTCAAGTCTGCTCAGCAGTCCAATTCGCACATCGGAATTTTATTATTCACCGTGACCTAAAGCCTTCGAACATACTCGTTGCTGATGACGGTGCAGTAAAACTCCTGGATTTTGGTATCGGCAAAATACTTTCCGAAAACACTGATGAACAGGAAGCAGGTACGGCAACATCAATGGGAATGATGACGCCTGCTTATGCATCCCCGGAGCAGATATTAGGCAAGAGAGTCAATCTCGCTACGGACATTTACAGCCTGGGCGTTATACTCTATGAGCTATTAACAGGCTCAAGACCCTTTGACTCTAGTATTGCTTCGAATCAGCATCTCGGTGGTGTCAATCCGGATTTTGTACGCCTGATTTGCGAAACAGAGCCTGCCAAACCGTCCACTTTGCTTAAAAAAATTCAAAAGCCCGGATCTGATACTAAAGAAAATGCCCTAGCCGGCACTGACGAAGTTGAAACCAGAAAATTCGGTAAATCCGAGGCAGAATCCACTTGCCGGCAAGCCGGAAATGGTTTCAATCAAGCAGCAACCAAAACTGCACGGCCACTTAAGCTTCCGCCGTTTTCAGCGTCTCAGCTCAAGGGCGATCTGGACAATATCGTCCTCAAATCCCTCAGAAAAGAGCCTGATAATCGCTATCAATCTGTAGAGCTTTTCGCGCAGGATATCGAAAAATATCTTAGCGGGCAGCCTGTATCTGCCAGGCCGGCAACCCTTCGCTATCGAACAACAAAGTTTATCAAAAGAAACAAGATTGCCGTTGCCTCTGCTGCTTTGGTCTTCTTGAGCCTTATTGCGGGCATCGGAATTGCAACCTGGCAGGCTTACCTGGCACGGGTAGAGAGAGAAATCTCAGAAAGAAGGTTTGAGGATGTTAGGCAATTAGCTAACAAAATAGTTTTCAAATACCATGACGCAATCGCAGCACTTCCCGGCTCGACTGAAACCCGCGAGATGCTCGTAAAGGATGCAATAGATTACCTTGACCGTCTTTCACAAAATGCACAGGACAGGCCCGAACTCATGGACGAACTTGCACTCTCTTACATCAGAATCGGCAATGTCCAGGGTGAGACCTACAGAGCTAATCTTGGAGACACACAAGGAGCAACTGAAAGTTACAGGAAAGCTGTTGACATATTGGAAAATCTCACAAATAAATACCCTGACAACATCCAGTATAAAAGGGATTTACGCGAAGCCTATCGTTCGATCACAAGTTCTTTGGTCCGCCAGGATCAATGGGCCGAGGCTAAAAGCTTTGCCGAGAAGCATTATGAAACTTCAAGGTTAATAATCAATTCTGGGTCTGCAAACCTGCAGGACGAAATTTCATTTGTCCGTAGCTATCAAATTTTGGGCGATTCTGCCGAATTCGATGGAGGGCACGAAGAGGCTATTAAGCTATTTAGGCAATGCCTGATTGAAGCCGAAAAGCTTTATCGGCAGCACCCTCAGGATGAAAGTTTGCGCAGGGTTTATACCTCTACAGCACAGCGGCTTGGAACCAGGCTTGAATATCAGGCAGATTATCTCAGAGAAAAAAGCGAGGCTGATAATTCAAGTGTAGATGAAGAAATAAAAGACCTCTACCTAGAAGCTGAAAGGCTGCATAAACTGTCGGTTGACCTCTCCTACGACCTCAAAAGAGATTTTCCGAACAATCAAGTATATGAGCGTTATATTGCAGCAACAGAAATTAACCTGGGTACGGCATTGGCCAGAAACGGCAATGGAAATGAAGGTATTGCCTTGATTCAAAAGTCGTTGGATTATATGGTTAACGCCTCGCGTCAGGACCCGAAAAATGCTGAGGCAAAACGCGATATAGCCGAATGCTATCAATATCTGGCATATGCCAGAGCCGCAATGAATAATTTTCCGCTAGCGATTGATGCCAATAAAAAATCTCTGGAAATCCTGGAGAAAATCACTGAAGAGGACCCTACCAACTTCGAATTTCTAAAACAAGCTCATCTTACTTACAACAACCTTGGTGATCTCTTACTCAAGCAAAATAAAATAAACGATGCCTTGATCTACTACAGAAAAGGCAAAACCTTTGCAGAGAAAATGTCCGAAATCAACCGCAGCCAGCAGATCAGGGTTTTACTTGCCCTATCTCAGGAGAAAATTGGCAAGGCTTTGATTGCCCTGTACTTGCGTCAGAAAAAGGCTGAAACATTAACTGAAGCAAAATCAATGCTTCAATCAGCTTACGAACTATTCAGCGAATTGCATCAAAATAATCAACTCGGAAAAATCTATCATTATAAAATCCGAAAACTAGAGGCAGATTTGAAAATGGCCGGCGGAATTTCCTGAAAGACTAAAACAGGACTTTTCGGAGAGCCTTATGTAGAAAGGATTAATTTCTAAAATCTGCCTTAAGCTAACAACAGCGTCTTAACCCAACTTTGCGGCAGTAAACTCTGCTGCTATTTGCATTACAGATTTATTTAGACTGCTTAAAGTTTTCTGCGTTTTTTTTCAGGCTTTGCGCAATTTTACTATCTCGTCCAGGATCTTTTCGGCAAGAAGGCTTTTCTTCATTTTGCCAAAATGTATCTCATTTGTGGGGCTAATAATCGTAATTTCGTTTTCATCACTTCCGAAGCCTATATCGCTTCGGCTGACATCATTGGCAACGATCATATCCAACGATTTTGTAGACATTTTTTTCCGGGCATTTTCCAGAACGTCATTTGTTTCTGCGGCAAAGCCAATTATAAGCTGTCCCGCACTTTTTTTGCTTGAGACGCTTTTCAGTATATCCACAGTTTCTTCGAGTTCGAGCAAAAGGCTTCCTTTCCCGTTTTTTTTGATCTTGTTTTCTGCAGCCGATTTAGGCCTATAATCAGCAACGGCTGCCGCAGCAATGAATATCGTTGACCAGTCGAAATTTTTTTCCACAGCGCGATACATTTCTTCTGCCGACTCGACTTTTATGGTTTCAAAACCGAACTGTGCTGAGGATGAAACCTTACCAACGATTGCCCTGACCTGTGCGCCGCGCCTTTGGGCAGATTCTGCCAGAGCCAGTCCCATCTTCCCGCTGGAGTGATTGGAGATATACCTTACCGGATCAATTGCCTCAACTGTTGCACCAATTGTAAGAAGCACTTTTTCACCTGCGAGGTCTCTTGCCCCGGGCAGGCCGGCTATTGTCTCAGACGCTGATTCGCTTTTTTTTGCCGATCCTTGCTTTTCAGTAATGAAAGTGAGTGCGGTTTCAACAATTTCTTCGACCGCAGCTAGCTTTCCGTCGCCGATAGTTTCGCAAGCCAGCATTCCATATTCTGGATGGATTATGCCCACGCCATCGGCTTTCAACCTTTCGAGATTGCGCAACGTAGCCGGATGATTAAGCATCACGGTGTTCATTGCGGGTGCAACCAGCACCGGTGCCGGACAGGCCAGGTAAACCGTCGAAAGAAAATCATCCGCAATGCCATTGGCAAACTTTGCGATTATATTTGCCGTTGCGGGAGCAACCAGCAACAGGTCTATATTCTGCGCAAAATTGATATGGGCGATTGGATCGGGATTCTGTGGGTCGTAGTCATTGACTATGACGGGCTCTTTTGTCAGTGCACGGAAGGTCAGGGGCGATATGAACTGGGCGGAATGTTCGGTCATTGCTACAGATACGCTGCAGCCCTTCTTCTGCAGCAGTCGCATTACTTCAATCGCTTTATAAGCAGCAATTCCTCCTGAAACCCCAAGCCCGATGCGATAATGTGTCATTTTTACCCGCCGAATATCGAAATTTTTACGACTTCCAAGATTTTATTTATTTCAGATCTCGCAACATTTTACAAGACAATGCCTTACAAGGTACTTGTATTTTAACCTGAGCGCATGCAATTTAAAACGCGCCTGTCTTTATAATGTTAATAAAAACCTTGTTTATGAATTCAAACCCGGCCACTTTTAAGAATCAATGAGTAAACTTATAGTAAACTGAAAAAAATTGACCTCGAATACATGGACAAACTTATTTTTTCAAAACCAATTTATAAGGGCAGGATCTTTTCAGTTACTCTGGACAGGATTGAACTGGAAAATAAACAGTATGAACGCGAGATAATTCATCATCCGGGCAGTGCAGTAATCCTGCCGGTATTTGATGACGGAACAATCGCTTTGGTTAGGCAGTATCGCCACGCTGTAGGCAAATTTTTGTTGGAATTGCCTGCCGGCACCGTAGCCCAAAACGAAGATCCTTTGAGTGCTGCGGTTCGGGAATTGGAAGAAGAAATCGGCGTAACCTGTTCGCATATGAAACTTCTAGGCGAATTCTTCGTTTCCCCTGGTTTTCTTGATGAAAAGATGTATATTTTCTGTGCTACGGGCCTGACAGACTCGATTCAGAAGCTGGAAGACGACGAATTCCTTACGATAGAATACTTTAAACAGGAAAAGCTTCTTGAAATGGCTAAAAATGGCGAGATAGAAGATGCCAAGACCCTGATCGGATTATTTTTGTACACCGCTTCGGAAATTGCGGTATAAATCATTTTATTATATAAAACCGGCGAAAATTCCCATATAGTGTGAATTACTAATTTTATCCCGTAACTTAAAGCTCATAGTTGATGAATTTTGATCGCATTAGGACGTAGCTTTTCCTCATAATTATTGAAAATAAAGCACCTTTTTAATCAATCTAAATCACAGAGGCTAACAATTACCATCCAGCCTTGACTGAAAAATGATTTTTCGATACTCTGTCAGTTCGCGTTTTTTGCGAAATAACTAAACTTACGGGCATTATGAGTACATACATCCCGAGCGGAAAAGGGCTCTCAGAAAAGAAAAAATGGTACGTAGTT
>DATLZX010000136.1:0-2119 GCA_035573795.1 Pyrinomonadaceae bacterium
TCCAGCCCAGCAGTGCGGCAATATTTCCGTCCAAACCGATGGCAGACTTTTGAGTTTCCATTTCTAGAATTTTTCTCCTTGTAGGTAATTTGTCGAACGCAAACAAACTTTTTGGTATTCAGGAAACCAATAAATTTGACAATAAGCACACAGAGAGTACCGCTGTTTGCGGAATTTAACACAAGACGTTGATTAAAACAACTTTTTGCGGCAGAATCTGTAATTTATTTTAGGGAGTGAAGATGAAAGCATTTATTTATGTAAACTTGAAGCCAAGCGTATTGGATCCGCAGGGAAAGGCTATTCACCATTCAGCCTTGAGCCTCGGATTTGATGGTATCGCCGATATCAGGCAGGGAAAGTTCTTTAAATTAGAGTTTGCAGAAAATGTAACTGAAGATAGTGCAAGGGATCTAGCCGAGCGTTTGGCCAATGAAATGCTCTCCAATCCCGTAATCGAGGATTATAAAGTCCAGATAATCAATGAATAACCGAGTAACCGCAAATCGGCATCTTAAAGGTTTGCTAAGAATTTATTTTATGGGGGTCAAGACCGGCTTGGCCGACTAATTTTTAGCAGGCTGTTTATGCCGCTTCAAAGTGACTCAAGCCTTGCAGATACAATGTTTATACGATTTGGCAGATTCTTTGCGGAGAATTTTTGAAACATGCCTTTGCGGCGAATTTTTCAAACAGGATTGAGTCTATTTAATCTTTTAAGGGTAATAACTGAAAATGAAATTTGGCGTAATCGTTTTTCCGGGATCTAATTGCGACCATGACGCCTATCATGTGATTTCAAAGCATGTAGGCCAACCCGTAGATTTTATCTGGCACCGTGAAACCTCACTTGCAGGCTATGATGCTGTAATTCTGCCCGGTGGCTTTTCCTACGGTGATTATTTGAGAGCTGGAGCTTTGGCACGATTTTCACCCATCATGCATGCTGTAAAGGATTTTGCTAAAAATGGTGGCTTTGTACTCGGCATCTGCAATGGTTTTCAGATATTATGCGAATCTGGATTGCTACCGGGGGCATTGATTAGGAATGCCGGTCTGAATTTTATTTGCCGGCATGTTAACATCAGGCTTGAAAACAATAATACTCCGTTTACGCACAAGATAAAGAGGGGTAGCGTACTTTCGATTCCTATCGCTCACGCTGAGGGCAATTATGTCTGCGATTCAATTACGTTACAGAAACTTGAGGAGAACAATCAGATAGTTTTCAGATACTGTGATGAAACCGGGGAGGTAACAGCCAAAGCGAATCCAAATGGAGCTATCTCAAACATTGCAGGAATAACTAACCTGGACAGAAATGTTTTGGGGATGATGCCCCATCCCGAAAGAGCATGTGAAGAACTCCTGGGCTCAAGCGACGGATTGGGGATTTTTGGTTCTTTGGTGGAGTCTGTGGCGAAGGCTTTGGCTGCCTGACATCGTCTTACCAGTATATTTCCAGCAAATAAACGTCCGGCCCGCCTGAGTCGTCGTGAATCTCGATAATTGCCGTATAATCATTGTCGCGGTTGGGCTGCTGTATTACAGTAATGCGTCTTGAACGCCCTTCTTTTTTATTCACGTTTACGTTAACAGCCTGCCTGGGCAGGTAACTGACAAAGCTGAAAACAGCATCATTATTCGGCCGCCCGGATATTGTTTTAGTCTCTATTTTATCGCCACTGATTACCAACTGAACTTTATCATCCACCGTTCCTCGCCAAAATACCTTGCCTTGGCTTTGTGTCTGGGACAGCCCTAAAACAGTATTGAATGCAAGAGTGAAGATTAAAGTCGCCTTAAACATATTTGATCATCCGATAAGCGGTTTTAGTGATAAATATAACAAAAAATTATACATTGTGACTTGCGTCAAGCTAATTCAAAAGCTGGCTTGATCAAGTGCAAACCGTTAGCTGCCGATTAGGCTGCCTGCACCATTGAAACTTTAAGCCCTTCTGAAACCGGCTGCCAATCTATAACCTCTACACCTTCAATCGAAGCAATTGCTTTTTCCACATTATTTTTCTCGCCCTCTCTACAGATAAAGGCTATGCATCCGCCGCCGCCTGCACCGCAAACCTTTGGTGCAATCGCTCCGTTTTGCAGGGCTGTT
>DATLZX010000137.1:0-5010 GCA_035573795.1 Pyrinomonadaceae bacterium
CGGTTGTCAAATAGAGCCATTTGGATGCTAGAATGCACGCATAAGCGAAACTTATCAACTACAAAAATATAATTTAAACAAAATGGTTACATATTCTTCAAAAGCTGAAAGAGAACTTTCATTGGATTTTCTTAGGGTTACGGAAGCTGCAGCCATAGAAGCAGCCAAGACAATGGGACAGGGCGACCGAAAGCATTCTGATCACGTTGCGGTGGAAGCAATGCGTAATGTGATGGATACGGTCCCTATGCGAGGACGAATCGTAATCGGGGAAGGCGAAAGAGACGAGGCGCCTATGCTCTATATTGGCGAAGAGGTCGGCGGCGGAGCTTTTCCGGAGGAAATTAGAAAAGATTTTCCAGAGGTAGATATTGCGGTTGATCCGCTCGAGGGTACGAATTTGTGCGCTCTCGGGGCAAATAATGCAATAAGCGTACTGGCAGCATCCGAACGTGGCGGCCTGCTAAATGCACCGGACATTTACATGGACAAGATTGTAGTCGGCCCATCATGCAGGGGAGCGGTTGATATTGATGCCCCGGTTGCCGATAACCTCAAAAACATCGCAAGGCGGCTCGGACGCGACGTAGAGGATTTGACGATCATTTGCCTTGACCGTCCGAGACACTCGCAGTTAATTGCAGAAATCAGAGCCTCAGGAGCACGTATCAGGCTGATTTCGGATGGCGACCTTTCGGCAGGTATATCGGCCGCAGTCGCAGGCACGAATATTCATGCCCTTATGGGAATTGGCGGTGCACCAGAAGGTGTCTTGACTGCTGCCGCGATGAAATGCCTGAACGGCGAGATTCAGGCCAAACTAGTATTTGACCCGGAAAGGCTCGGAGTAGACAGAAACAAAGTCCCACCTGTAGAAGAAGTTACAGAAAGGCTGCGAGAGATGGGGATAAATGATCCCAACCGAGTTTACGATACAAACGACCTGGCGCCCGGCAAAAAGATAATTTTTGCCGCTACCGGGGTTACGGATGGGGCTTTGCTCCGTGGTGTAAGGTTTTTCGGAGCCGGCAAGCGGACACATTCAGTAGTAATGACGACCGAAAGCAAATGCATTCGATTCGTAGATACAGTGCATGTTGAAGGCGGCCCGGATGCAGTTATACGGTTTTAAGCAAATTCAACCGGCTTGGCGTCAAAAAAACCGACAGGCACGATTTTAATTTGGCATTAATCTCAAAAAAAAGCCTGAAAACGTAAATAATTAGTTGCCCCGGCCGGGGCGAGAGCGGGAATTAATCTCAAAAAAATGCCTGAAAACCCAAAGCTTGCGTTAACTGAACATCGGGCTCAGGCGGAGCTGAATGTCCGGTATGCCTGGGGAATTTTGGCGGCTTTAGCTGCGGGATGGCTTCTTTTGATTTTTAGTGCGCCTTTTGCCGCTTATTCGGGGTTTAAGGGGTTTGCCAGTACGGTTTATTACTTATTCGGTTTTATATGCCATCAGCGGCCTGACAGGTCTTATTTTATTTTTGGCCACGAGCTGGCAGTCTGCTCCCGTTGTATCGGTATTTACTTTGGGGTATTTCTGGGGCTGATTTTCTATCCAATATGGAGGCCAATGAATGAACCAAAGGGGCTGCCAAGAATCGGATTGTTTTTGGCGATGTTACCGATTGGTTTTGATTGGTTGCTAGGCGTAACCGGCATCTGGCAAAACACTTTTTTCAGCCGCACTCTGACGGGTTTGATTCTCGGTGCCGCTTGTGCAACTTACATCATGCCGGCGATAGTTGAAATCGTCCTGAACAAAAGCTTCGGACTCAATAAACGGGTTGCAGATTGAGATTATTCAATGGACTTCTGGCAATTTACTGCTAGGTTGTTTGCCAGGGAAATGTTGACTTCTGGCCGGGCAAGCATCAGAATTTATACATAAAGGCGATGAAATACGATAAAAATACTGCTGTTGACAGTGCCCGACGCGATTTGTCTCATCGTCTTGGGATAGATATCGAAGAAATTTCAGTTACAGCAGTAGAGGAACGTGATTTTCCCGATATGTCTCTTGGGGCTCCGGTGGAAGATGAGATGGCAGCCCAGATGATAACCACTGGCTGGCTCATCAAGCTTAGGGCAAAGGATAAGGCCTATCAATACCGGGCTGATAAATACCAGTTAAGGCTTGTTGACTTCGAGGGAAATAATTACGTAGTTTCAGCCTAGCGGAGGTATCCCTATGAATCGTAATAATTTCGGGATTCATTTTTTGATTGCAGCAATTTTGATTGTACTGGCTGCAATTTTGGGTCAGTTGGACCGCTGGCAGAAATCCTTGAAAAGCAATCCGCCACCGCCTTTTTTAAGCAAACATAAACCTGCAAACACTCCTAAAAGCATTTCGGGGAATCAGTCTGCCAGTCCGGAGGTTTTAGTAAAATTCAAACCGGGCGTCAGCCTTAAAGAAATAACCAAAATTGCCGCAGAAAGAAATGACCGCGTCGAGGATGAAATCGAATCGGTAAACGGACTTGTCGCAATTGATGATCTGGACAATGCTTCGGCAGCAACTGTTGCCCGCGAATATCAAACACTTAATAATTTGGTGGTTTATGCCGAGCCGGTTTTTGAAATCAGCCTCGATGACCCTGATTCGGTAAAAAAAGTAAATCCGACAACAAATAACAGATTTTCAGGAGCACCGAATGATCCTGAGTTCGATGAGCAATGGGGGCTTAGCAACACGGGACAAAACGGCGGGAAGCCCCAGGCAGATATAAAAGCACTGAAAGCCTGGGAAAATAGCAGAGGCAGCTCGGATGTAGTAGTTGCGGTGCTGGATACAGGAATTGATTACACCCATCCGGATTTGATCGAGAATATGTGGGTACGTCCTGAAAGCTTACAGCCATATCAGGATGACGAACTCGGGACGATAGATGACCTGCACGGTTTCGACGCAGTTAATGCTGCAGACCCAATGGATGACAATGGCCACGGAACGCACGTTGCCGGAATAATCGGTGCAGTGGGTGATAACGGTATCGGAATAGCCGGCATCAATTGGCATGTCAAACTGCTGCCTTTGAAATTTTTGGGAAGAAATGGCAGCGGAACTACAAAAGATGCCATCGAGGCCATAAATTATGCAATCGAGCGTAAGAAACAGGGAGTAAATATCAGGGTAATCAACGCAAGCTGGGGGTCAACGCAGCGTTCACAAGCCCTTGAAGATGCAATCAGATCCGCTGCAGATGCAGGAATTCTTTTTGTAGCGGCAGCAGGAAACAATAGCTCAAATAATGACAACAGCCCGCATTTTCCGTCTAATTACAATCTGCCGAATTTGATCAGTGTAAGTGCAACAGACCGAAATGACCGGCTTGCAGGCTTTTCGAATTTTGGGCAGAAGACCGTACATGTAGCCGCGCCGGGCCGCGAGATTGTCTCGACCTGGCTCAATGGGGAATACAGAGAAGCCTCAGGGACTTCTATGGCCGCACCATTTGTTTCCGGCGTTGCCGCTTTGATAATTGCCTCAGAGCCTGAAGTCGAGTTGAAGGAATTAAGAGACAGGATTCTTTCATCGGCCGATAAAATAGAAGGCTTAAAAGACCTTGTCAGCTCAAATGGCAGGCTAGATGCCCTGAAGGCATTGAACAAATAAGCCAGAGCGGATATTTCGTTTCTTGTAATCTTACAGGCTTTTCTCAAGTAAAAAATAAAACAAGACAAAACAAACTTAAATGGCTTTTACCAAATTGCTGCGAATTAGCTCCGCGGCAATTTTTTTGCGCTTGGTTGAAAATTCTTACATGAAGTACCGCTCACTTGTCAGTGATTAAAGTCCAACTTACGGGGCTCTAAAGAAAAATCCTTTAAGAACTTTCTCGGACTGACCATTTGCCGCAAAGTTCGCCCGTTTGGTGCATCATTTAGTATTTGCCTTAAATCACTAGATAGCCTAAATGCTTGAAAACAAATGGTTTTGTCGGTTTGAGAGCGTATCTGCCCAAGCTTTGGCACAAGCTTTGCGGTTCAATGAAGTCAGGGGGTAGAAGTAGTTTGCTACCGGTAAAATCAAAACGTGAGGTGAAAAGATTTATTATGAAACGGCTTATTACAGGCATATCAATTTTGGCATTTGCAATATTAGTTTTTGGTGTAGGCCAAAGCTCTGCACAATGGGGAGGCATCTGGGGAAATCCTGATTACAGGGATGGAAGGTATTATCCTAACTACGGAAATCTGCGCAGCCGTGTGGATGGGTTGAAGTATCGTGCCCGCCAGTTCGAACAGCTTACAAACCGGCTTGAAGACAACCGCGATGACAGAGACGATCGCGGCTGGGGCTGGGGAAATTGGGGCAACTGGAATCGCGGAAACAGGAGGGATTATGGTCGGCTAGAGGACCTTGGCGATGATTTCAAAAAAGCTGCCGAGAAATTTGCTGATAAATTCGGCAATGGCAGAAATCTGAACAATAGCCGTGATGCTGCCTACAGGCTCCTTGAAATCGGAAGGGAAATAGACAATGAAATCAGGCGCGGTAGATACAATAGCCAGGTCCGTAATCTTTGGACCCAGATACGGTATGATCTGGATGAGGTCGCCAGGGTTTATAACTATGGGTATAACAGGCCGGGGTGGTAATCCCAGCCCAAATAGATCAATCCCAAACAGTTGATCAAGGGCAATCGGGCCCACTGAATTGAAAAAAGCCTGCCCGGATAGAGTTATCCGGGCGGGCTTTTTTTGTTAATTTAGTCGGATAGTTTTAAATTAAAGCTTCGGATTCTTTCCTGATTTGATTGGTTTAATTTGGTTTAAAGCTTTAATGGAATATTGTTTATAACAATGACTTTCGAGAATATCTAGCCAAAAGATTGCATACTGTGTCGGATAAAAAGGCAAAACTCTACCTGGTTGGAACGCCTATAGGCAACCTGCTTGATATTACGGAGCGGGCAAAGCTGATTTTAACAGAAGCAGATGTTATAGCCTGCGAGGATACGCGCCATACCTCGAAGCTGCTAAATCATCTGGGACTTA
>DATLZX010000138.1:0-8150 GCA_035573795.1 Pyrinomonadaceae bacterium
CGCGTCCATGGCCTAATTATAAGAGCGATTACAGGCCGCTCATTGAATTTGCAAAGGAAAATAAAATAAAAGTTATTGCGGCAAACGCACCTAGGCGCTATGTCAATATGGTTTCGCGAAACGGCAGGAATGCATTGGACGGGCTATCGCCACAGGCAAAGATTTGGCTGGCACCGCTGCCCTTTCCCAAACCTTCCGACAAATATGCGGCTAAGTTTCGCTCACTGATGGGAGCCAGCCCTGAATCTTCTATGGGTTTAGACAACATTCTTGATTCACAAACCCTTTGGGATGCTACTATGGCAGATTCAATTGCAAAGGTTTTGGCTTCCAAAGCCGGCTCTTTAGTGATCCATGTAAATGGCAGCTTTCATTCTGAGTCTAGATTGGGAACTGTAGAGCAATTATTGGGCTACAGAAAGAAAACAAGGGCAATAGTTGTAACGATTAAACAGGTCAATGACTATAAAGGCTTCGATCCTCAAAGCGATTCAGGCCTAGGCGATTTTGTGATACTGACGTTGGCAAAAAAGACTCCTGCAAATTAATGCAAAAAGCAAAATACATTTTTTTCGAACAATTACATGAAGTTTTTGAAATATTTCACTCTTTAAGCTTTCGTCAACTCCTGCAACTACAGCTTGTGTTCAACAATCGCAAACTTCTATAAATTTTTTTGGCAGAAAACTACGTTTTCAAATTGCATTTTCGGCAAATATAAAGGCAGCGGAAAGCAAACCGCTGCCTCTCCTTCTTGTAAGCCTTTCTTTAACTTTTGGGTCTGAAGAGCTTTTATTAAAAAACCAAAAAGTTTTGCGTGCCTACAAAAGCTATTCTTTTTTGCCGGTAAACGGAAATGAGCCCATACCGGGAACACTGAAATTTCCGCTGATTTCATTGCCGGAAACCGTTGCATCCAATTGCAGGTCAATTGGCTGTCCCTGAATGTTTGCACGAATGGTGCCGGAGAGTTTTCCTCCGGCTGCCTGAGCTTCTTCCAGTGTACCGTTTCCAATCATAGAGCTCATAGTGCCGGACAATTTTCCGGAATCGTTTTTGATTTCCAATACGATTTCAATTGTTTCGCCGGGACCGGCAACACTTAGTCGCCATTTTCCGACAACTTTTGATATTTCAGAAGGATCAGAGGTCTTTACAACACCCACAGTTTTAGGATCTACGGTAATTTCTGCCAGTCGTTTTGCAACCTCTGGCGACATTGACTCTTGAAACCTTCCGCCGAGGTGTTTGGCAAGGAACCGTTCAGCGGCAGCAATCATTGCCATATTGTTCACAGGCCGGGCAAAACCGTGTCCCTCATCAGGTGCGAGGATGTATTCTACAGGATAATTCCGCTTTTGAAGCGCTGCTACAATTTGGTCAGACTCTCGTTTGTTTACCCTCGGATCATTTGCACCTTGAACTATCATCAACGGAGTCTTGATTTTATCAGCTGAATTCAATGGCGATTGCCTTTTCAGTTGAGCTAATCCTTCAGGTGTATTGGGATTTCCCATTCTTTCATTGAAAAGGGTGCGGGCTGCCTCCCAATAGGGTGGTATTGATTCAAGCAAGGTAATCAGGTTCGATGGGGCGACTATCGCAACTGCCGCTGAATAAACATCCGGCGTAAAGGCAACTCCGGCCAAAGTTGCATATCCTCCGTAGCTTCCCCCCATTATTCCGACTCTCTTGGGATCAACTATTCCTTGGCTTACAAGGTATTTTACTCCCCAAGTAATGTCGTCCTGCATTTTTTGTCCCCACTCATTATTTCCGGCATTCAGGAATTTCTTGCCATAACCGGTCGAACCTCGGAAATTCGGCTGCAGGACGGCATATCCTCTATTCGATAAAAATTGAGCGTAGGAATTATATCCCCAGAAATCGCGAGCCCAGGGCCCGCCATGTGGAAATACTACAAGCGGAAGGTTTTTAGGCTCCAGCCCTTTCGGAAGTGTTAGAAAAGCAGGGATTTCAAGCCCGTCAGAAGATTTATATTTGATTGCTTTCATTGGTGAAAGAGCCGCTCTGTCGAGCTTTTCCCTGATTCGATAAAGAGGGCTCAGTTTGTTATTCTTTCTGTCATAAACCCAAATTGTTCCGGGATCCGTATCGCTTGTGGTACTAACAATAAAGAGGTTTTCATCTCTGGTAGATGAAACAAAATTTATGTCCTTATCGCCAACCTGCTTTTCTATTCTGTCGTAGTCTCTTTCCAGCTTTTTGTCCTTGAAATAAACCCTTTCGCGTTCGTCTTCATATGATGTTGCTACCAGCTCTTTCGTAACTTCTGAGAAAGAGGCTCCGCCAAAGTCCACTTTGCCCAATGGGTCATTTTCGACCAAAGTAGTAGCTCCCGTCTCGGCGTCCATTAAATAAAGGCCGATTAAATCTACATTTCCTTTATTGGAAGTTATGTAAACTTGCTTGTTATCTTTATGAAAGCGGATCGGAGAACATGTTTCGAAAGTATTGCAAGAGTAGATCTTGGTTGTCGTACCATCAGGATTTACCCTCAAAAACTCTGTATCGCCATTTTGGGCCGACCTTGTTACAAGCCGCATTTTATCTGCGTTATCAAAGATTATGCTTTGATAACGGTCTTTATTTTCGCTAATTAGGGTTTTTTCTCCGGTAGAGATCTTTATCTTGTACAGATCGTGCCAGGCCTTGTCTCTTATATTCAGGCTGACGTAGATAGCATCCGGATCGCTTTCCGGCAGGTGCTGAATGATCGCCCTCACTCCGGCGGCGTCTGTCAGGTTTCGTGCTTTTGGAACATCTGAGCCTTCCGCCGGTGGTTCTAAAGGATTTACGGCGTAAACATTGAAGTTTTCATCTCCTCCTTTGTCCTGAACGTAAAGGATGTATTTACTATCCAAAGACCAGAAATAACTTCTGATAGGCCTTGCGGTATCAGCCGTCAGCGGCCTTGCTTTTTCGAAAGGCTCGGCAAACTCCTTGACCCAAACATTCATTGTCCCTTTGTATGGCTTTATAAATGAAATGAAACGGCCATTTGGCGAAAGCTGCGCTCCGGCATATTCAGGATTGCCAAAAATCAGCTCTCTATCAATAATCGGGGGCTGCTGTGCCCTGACATGAAAAGTTGCACTTATAGCTATAAAGCCTGATAAACAAAGCAAAAATAAACGAAACATTATTTTTTTCAACATTTTTCCTTCTCCAGGTCGGTTTTTAATTCGGTAAATTCTGATCGAAATTAAGTTCAGCAAATTCCTTTTTTGCTGCCAGTTTGAATTATCAGGATATTAGATCCGGATAGATTTTTCTGAAAAGATACGACTTCCGGATTGAAAATGTTTATTAAATTCTGACTTTAGCTCTGAACTTTTTCTCAAGCCAAAAATCTTTGAACAAAGTGATTTGCGGCTTGTCTTGATGAAAGACAATGCTGATTGCATCAAATCTGACCTTGGTTGACTCCAGGCCAAAAATGCGCCTGTAAACCTTTGAGGTTCTTGTAATTGCACGTTTTTTTCTTAAATCTACATTTGCGATCGGATCGGCCAAATCATCTTTCGAGCGGGACTTTACCTCTATAAAACAGAGCGTTTCGCCATCAAGAGCTATTAAATCTATCTCTCCGTGAATGAGGGCGCCATTTTTGTTTCTGCCGATTGGCGCTGTAAAATTACGCATTATCAGCCTGTATCCCTGATTTACCAGATATTTTGCAGCCAGGTTTTCACCAATTGTGCCGAGGCTTGCAATCTGGTTCGTATCTTCCGGCATCTTATTTTTTTCAAGCGGTGCTGAATGTTTTAGATTATCACGCAATCGAGGTAATTATGCACAGAAAATTTCCAAAGTCTAATATTGCACTTTTAGTTTTAATTCTGTTTTTTCAGGCAGCAGCCTGTCAGGCACAAAAAGGCGAACAGTCATCTGTCGCAAGGCAAAATACCGACAAGGAAAATCCGGGCAGTGTGAAAGTCGAACATTTCGAAACGCCCCGCACATACAGTATTGATCCGAATAAATTGCCTCTTCCATATTCGACAAAAAGTGCAAGCAGGCCCTCAAGGGTTATCCCGCAGCCGGAGAATGCCCGCCTTTTCCTACCAAAGGGCTTTACAATCAATGTTTTTGCTGAGGGAGGTTTTAAATACCCGCGTTGGATGGCTTTGGCTCCAAATGGCGATGTTTTTTTGGCTGATTCCTATGCGAATTCAGTCATAGTATTAAGAGATGCAGATAAGGATGGCGTTGCCGAGCAAAGGTTTGTCTTCTCAGACAAGCTCTCGCAGCCCTTCGGATTGGCATTTTATAAAAACTGGCTGTATGTTGCGAATACCAACTCTATTGTCAGATTTACATATAAAACCGGACAGACCGCTGCCGAGGGCGAGCCAGAACAACTGGTTACGCTTACGCCGGGCGGATATAACCAGCACTGGACAAGAAATATACTTTTTTCTCCGGATGGAACCAAGCTGTTTGTTGCAGTTGGCTCGGCAACTAACGTAAGTGTTGAATCAGACCCTTTGCGGGCTGCGATAACGGTTTTTGATCCGGACGGAAAAAACCAGAGAACTTATGCCTCAGGCCTTAGGAATCCGATCGGATTGGCTTTCAATCCTATAACCGGCGAATTGTGGACTGCTGTTAACGAACGCGACGGACTGGGAGACGATCTGGTGCCCGATTATGCAACTTCTGTTAAAGAAGGAGGCTTTTACGGCTGGCCTTATTCCTACATTGGTTCAAACGAAGATCCCAGAAGAAAGGATGAAAGGCCGGACCTCGTGAAAAAAGCTCTTGTTCCGGATGTTCTTTTTACGTCTCATTCTGCGGCTCTCGGGATAGTTTTTTATACCGGTAAAATGTTTCCCTCGGAATATTATGGCGACGCTTTTGTTGCTTTTCATGGCTCCTGGAACAGGGAAAAGCTCACTGGCTACAAAATCATCAGAATCAGATTCAAGGATGGAAAGCCTTTGGGAAATCAATATGAAGATTTTCTAACCGGTTGGCTTCCGGATGAAAATGGCAACGAAGTTTGGGGCAGGCCTGTTGGGCTTCTTGTAGCGGCAGATGGATCGTTGCTGATTGCTGATGACGGGGCAAAGAAAATCTGGAGGGTTAGCTATCAGCCTGTTAAATGAAGTGCCTGAAAGCGACTTTTGTTTAATAAATCAATTTTTTCTCCTTAATCAAGCAAAATTTGCCAAAGCTTGCGAAAATGGAGCAAGGGCTTGCAACTTAACTGTAAAAAATAAGGACAAATTGAACATTCAGCTTTGTAGCAACTCTAATTGTTGTAAATATTAAGGATATTTCGACAGCTTGGCTAGATTTGTGCGGTATGTTAGCATAATTAAAGTGAAAACCTACCTTAAAATCCGAAGCGGCAAAAGCTAAATTTCCAATCTTTGTTTATTTAATTTTAAGAAAGCAACTATCTAAAAACTGATATAAAAAAATGTTATGACAGAAAAAGATGTAAACACAATGAAGATTTCACCGGTTGTTTGGAAAAATGGCGAGGTTATTTCCTGGAATGATGCTCGGGTGCACGTGATGTCGCACGTCATCCACTATGGCTCAAGCGTTTTCGAGGGCATCAGATGCTATAACACGACAAAAGGCTCGGCGATTTTCCGCCTTCCGGAACATATGCAGCGCCTTTTGAATTCTGCCAAAATTTACCGGATGGATCCGCCTTATTCTCTGGAGGATCTCTGCAATGCTGCTGTTGATTTGGTGAGGCGAAGCGGTCTGGATTCCTGCTATATCAGGCCGATAGTTTTCAGAGGGTTGGACGAAAACAAGCCATCTTTCGGTGTTTATGGTATGGCAAACCCTATTGATACCTACATTGCAATGTGGCAGTGGGGGAAATATCTCGGAGAAGAGGCGATCGAGAATGGAATAGACGTCTGCGTTTCGAGCTGGACGAGGATTACCTCAAACTCTATGCCCGCAATGGCAAAAGCCGGTGCGAATTACATGAATTCGCAGTTAATCAAAATGGAGGCAAAGCTTGGCGGCTTTGCCGAGGGTATAGCTTTGGACGAACGCGGCTACGTCTCAGAAGGTTCCGGTGAAAACATCTTTGTTGTAAGCGGCGGCAAGCTCTATACACCGCCTCTTGGAGCCTCTATCCTTCCGGGAATTACCCGCGATTCAGTCATTGCAATCGCCAAAGAGCTTGGGATTGACGTAATCGAAACCTCGATCCAGCGTTCTGCACTCTACATTGCAGACGAACTTTTCTTTACCGGCACTGCTGCTGAAATTTCCCCGATCAGGTCCGTAGATCGCATAAAGATTGGCTCAGGCAAGAGAGGGCCGATTACCAAAAAGATTCAGGATGAGTTTTTTGCAATCATAGAAGCAAGGCGGCCGGCACCGGGCAATGCCAATTGGCTGACATTTGTTTCGGCAGAAGAAAAAAAAACCGTAACCGCTCAATAAGCAGTTTCGATTAAAAAACTTGTTCAGCATTAAAACTTGTTGATTAAAAGTTAAAAGTTTTTTTACAGTAACAAAACTGAAAAAAACTCGGGCTGTGAAAGCGAGCTTTCACGGCTTTTTTATTTTTGTGAGAGTCAGTCCACAAAATCCTTCTGTGATCAAACTTATGGGGAAAAATATTTGCAGCCTACCTCAGGCAAATAAAGCCTAAATACTTTAACTTAAATAACTTGGTATAAATTAAGCCTAGAATCTACCTTAAACCCTGCCCGAACTGCTCTGTGCCGAAGCTGCCTATCCCGTTCAACCTAAAGCTGAAAGAAAATCTGTTTTCATTTCTGACGCCGACATTGAAGGTATAAAACTGCAATGCTACTGAGCAGCAATCAAACGCATAGCCAAGCGTATAGAGCGAGCTGATCAATGGCGAGAGCTTATTAGCCCTGCGGTTTTCAAAATCGAAGAAGAGCGATGTTCCGCCATAAATCCCTTTTTCCCTATTACCCAGGAAAATTGATGGGCTCCATTGCGAGCCGCGCAGTGTGCCGGCTTCTTTACCGTCGGAATTAGCAAACTGGGCCAAAGACGGGACAAGTGTAACTGCCCTAGTGTAATAGAATGTCTGAAAAAATTTTACCAAAGGCGTATCGTAGCCGATTGTTGCCGAAAGCGCTCTAAGACCATCGCCCTGAAAGCCGATATCCATTCTCGTATTTATGAAAATAGTTTTCTGCGGGCGGTAAACGGCATCAATATTTATCGGAGAAAACCTCCTCGGAACACCGCCAAATGTATAAAACGACAAGGCAGTGATCGGAGCAATTTGATTACGAAGGCCAGGTGTCAACGCGCCGCCGAAGCGTGGATCGAAAAAATACTTGCCCCTTACGGTCAATGTAAAAATTTCATAAGGTTGAATTGCGGGAATTGGAGCGTCTGCTGATAGATCGCCCGATACTGCCATATCTTTCAGTCTTTTCTGTGCCTGCTCGGTTACGGCTTCGGAATAGCGGCGGGTATAAATGCGGTTTGTTATGCCAAATTCTAATTCGTTTGTATCGGTAATAGTATCAAGCTCGTCGAATCGAATGATTCTGTTGAATTCATTAACGCCTTTTATGAACCTGTAAGTTAAAAAAGGCTCGATTACGTGCCGGAAACGGAAAGTGTTATCGGAATTGTAATAATTCTTAGCAAGTGCAACCGGTCTGATATCAAGCTCTAATGATCCGTATTTACGGATAAGGTCTCGTCCGATTACTTTTCGCATATCATCGAAAGAGTTCGAGTAATAAGTAACCCGCATCGAACCTGTTGCCGTGATATTTAGATACTTGGTGTTTATCGGAAGTATCAACTGTGGATAGACATCGAATCTTTGGCCGATTGCGGGTGAAATAACCGGATCGTTTCCGTTTTGTGTTCTGTAAAGGCTAATGCTATCTACCTCTTCTCTGCGGGAAACTCCTTCCAGGCTTGTTTTGAACGCAAAATAGATTGGCTTGAGAAAACTCAGCAAAGACGGCCTTTTTTCGAAATTTATGCTAGGCAGATTACGTGTTTTTATCCTTACGTTTGGGATAGAGATGGTCTGCGACCTTGCCAGAAGATTAAGGGTGTAGTTATTCCAGCTTTTATTGATAAAGGCCTGCGAAACTTCTATTGGTGAAATGATCTGTTGTATGCCGTCAGAGAAAACCTGTCTG
>DATLZX010000139.1:0-3936 GCA_035573795.1 Pyrinomonadaceae bacterium
ATTCTGGAATGAAGCGGAAATGGAAAAAGCCGGAGTTATCGGGATTCATGAAACTGACGGCATCCGAGAGCCTAACCTGGTTGGCAGAGATCTAGAGCGGCTAAGGGATTTCTACAATTCGGCCGCACATCACGGCGAGGCAGTTATAATAATTCCCGGATAGACCGACATTTACCATTGTTTGTAGAAATTTAAAATTGTTAGTTGACATTGAAACTTGTTTGCTTGCATTGTTTTGGTTAGCAAGTTTACTTTTTAACAAATCATTCTACAGGCTAACTACTTAAACCTTTCCTCCGCAAAGTTTAATTACAACGCAAATATTGGCTTCCGCGATTAACAATTTAAAGCGGGTTCTTTATATTGGAATGAAATAGCAGGTTTCCCTGAGCGCGATTAAGCTAAATTCCGTTATTTGTAATCTTGTGAAGGGGAAACTTATACTCATCTTTAATAATAATAAGCTATGAAATATAAAGTTGCTGTAATAATCGGAAGCCTCAGAAAAGAGTCCTATAACAGACGGCTTGCTAATGCATTGATTAAATCGGCACAGAATGTAATGGACTGCGAGATCGTTGAAATAGGAAATTTGCCGCTTTACAACCAGGATTTCGAAGATACTCCCGGTCAAGCGGTGATAGAATTCAAGGAAAAGATCTTCAATAAAGATGGGGTGATTTTTGTAACTCCGGAATATAACCGTTCGATTCCCGGCGTTTTGAAAAATGCAATTGACATCGGGTCAAGGCCAAAAAAAGAAAGTGTTTGGAGCAGAAGGCCGGCGGGTATAATCGGCTGTTCGCCGGGGCCTATCGGGACAGCGCTTGCTCAGCAGCATTTAAGGAATATTCTGGCGCATCTCGATATGCCAACTTTGGGGCAGCCGGAATTTTTCCTTCAGGTAACGGACGGGACCTTTCTCGCCGACGGGAGTCTGGCTGAAAAAAGCCAAAAGCACCTTGAGCGCTGGATCGAAAGCTTTGCTCTTTGGCTGCAAATTCATACAAACAAATAGTTTTTTGCAAAGTTGAACGTCTGCAAAGCGCTTTATTTCTTCCGTACCAAAGTAAAGCGCCACACCATCCTGTCTGTTGCCCCGTCAAAGGTGTATTTTGCACTAACGACAGCCCATTGTCCCAGAAACCGCCAACGATTTACACCTATTTTCTGAAATAGCGGGACAGTTCTTTTTTGACGCTTAGCAGAAAGCAGAGCCTGATTTGCGGCGTCAAGCTTTTGATTTCCTCTCCTGCCTGAGCCTGTGTATTTGATTTGCTTTGGATCGCTATAGGAATCCTGGTAGCAGGGATTGATTTTTCCAAAATCCGTAAGTAAAGAAATCAATTGGCCATTTTTATGATAAATGCCGCAATGTGTTCTGTGGATTTGGTTTACAGTTTTCCAGTCGTAAATTTGTCCAAGTTCGAGCTCTTCCGGCCGTAGGGCACATCCAGAAAAATCAGAATGATAAGTGAAATTTATGTCATCCATAGTTGACACTTTTCGCAGTTTGGAATATCTTTTTCTGTCGCTGCCCATTTCCCCCATTTTGAGTTAAAGAAAACTATGGCTCAGGTACCGATGCCTGCTGTGTTTTCGAAGTTTTTTCCTGCACTAGATACTGTGACATTTATTTTATTCTCATTGGCCTAATTCTATACAGGCAAATTACAAATGCAGGAGAAACTGACCGTGAAAAGACTTTTATTACTTATTCTAACCATTGCGGCTGGTGTCGGTATCTTTGTCTTTATATCAAGACAAACCGAGGCCGGCCGGCCGATTTTCAGCCGCGGTACGGACGACGAGAAAGAGAGGGCCAAGCAGATCAGTTTGGCAATCCTTAACAACCTTGCCGCGCAAAATGCCATCGGAAATCCTTCTGAATATGATGTGCGTAATGTTGAGATTGACGCACTAAATATGGCTCATACCCGCGTCAGGCAGGTAATCGGGGGTGTTCCGGTCTGGGAGGGCGAGGCAATAGTCCACCTGAACCCTGACGGCGAATTGGCAAGCATAACTGATGCATTAAAACAGGGAATTGTCGTTGATACAAAACCGAATTTCTCTCCTATGACGGCCGTTCAGCTTGTGCGAAGAACGGGACGATTCATCAGGCCAATCACCGAACAACCGCTGGTTCAGCTTTATATTTACCGTGGTGAAGACCGCGATCACCTTGCATATAGAGTTGAGCTGCCGCGGCTCGACGGCTCACCGTACACTTCCGTTCCGGTTGTTTTTATTGATGCTCATACAGGCGAGCGATTGTTTTCATATGACAACCTGCAAACCGGAACGGGTGTTTCGCTCTACAGCGGCACTGTAACCATCAATACGAGTCAGTCTGGTTCGACCTACTACATGGAAGATCTGACCAGAAAGATGGGTACATTCAATATGAATAATACGGGCAACACAACGACCGGAACCGGAGGCACGCAATCCAGATTTTCAAGCACAGATGATTATTGGGATGCAACTGCAGAGCGGGCAGGAGTTGATGCCCACATCGGCGCCGCAGCCACTTTCGATTATTACAAAAACGTTCATGGCCGAAATGGAATTGACGGGAATGGAGGTCCCGGAACTACGTCTGCCGCAGCAAACAGCTCGATAAGCCTGATTACCTCACGTGTCCATTTTGGAAGGAATTACAACAATGCATTCTGGTATCAGAACAGAATGACTTATGGCGATGGAGATGGCAGTACCTTTACTCCTTTGGTAACGCTTGATATTGCAGGCCATGAAATGACCCATGGCGTAACCGAATATACGGCAGGACTTACATATTCAGGAGAGTCCGGCGCATTGAATGAGTCCATGTCAGACGTTTTTGGAGCAATGGTAGAGAGCTATTACCGCGGCGGAGTAGTAAATGCCGATACATGGAAGATCGGCGAACAGGCTTACACTCCGGGAACATCCGGCGACGCACTTCGCTATATGGATGACCCGCATAAAGCCCCCAATAGTGGTTATACAGCGGATGATGACCCAGACCACTATGCCGAGCGTTATACAGGCTCGGCAGACAATGGCGGTGTTCACATCAACTCCGGTATTGGAAACAAGGCTTTCTATCTGGTGGCTGCTGGTGGAACACATCACAGAAGCGGCGTAACCGTAACAGGTATTGGCACCGGCGATGCAGCACGAATATGGTATAGGGCATTGACGGTTTACATGACCTCGAATACCAACTTTGCCGGTGCACGCACCGCCACATTGAATGCAGCGGCTGACTTATTTGGCACCTCGAGCCAACAATACAATACAGTTGCTACCGCATGGTGCGCGGTAGGCGTAGGATCCTGCCCCAATCCAAACCCAACACCTACACCGACACCAACTCCTACGCCTTCGCCCGGCGGCGGTGAGTTAATTTCAAATGGCGGATTTGAAGGCAGCGTTTCGCCTTGGGTAGGCTCAGGAAGCGGTTATTTCTACACTGCAAACGGAAACTATCCTCATGGAGGAACCGGCTATGTTTACTTGGGCGTCAACAACAGTGTTAGCGGCCAGGTTTATCAAACAGTCTCAATTCCATCGAATGCTAACGGTACGTTGACCTTCTGGCTCAACGTTACCTCGAGCGAGTCAACCACCACAACGCAATACGATAAACTATACGTAGAGGTAAGGAATACCAGCGGGTCGCTGCTGGCAACATTGGCTACTTATAGCAATCTGAATAAATCTTCAGCAGGGAATTACTCGCAAAAATCCCTGAATCTGTCGGCATATCGCGGGCAGACTGTAAGGATACAGTTCAGAGCAACTACTGATAGCTCATTGACTACCACCTTCAGGGTAGATGATGTTTCGCTACAGTAAATTGAATTAGTGAACGTTAAAGGCGAAACCTGGAAAAATTAAAATCAGGTTTGGCTTTTAAGTTGACAAAAACATGGAAAAGCCGGGATT
>DATLZX010000140.1:0-2480 GCA_035573795.1 Pyrinomonadaceae bacterium
CCTGATAGTTGTTCCGGACGCTACGCGGCGCTCAGGAGCCGGACAGGTCGTAAATGTCCTTGTACGCCGTCTGGTGGAGAGCGGGACGGCTCCTTCTCAAATCAAAATAATTTTTGCAACAGGCATTCATCGAAATACAACGCTTGAAGAAAAAAAGGAGATCGTAACGCCATTCGTAGCAGCCCGTATCAGGCTGTTGGATCATTTTGCAAAAGATAAAGGCCTGATGAAAAGTGCGGGTTTTTCGAAAAATGGCTACGAAATACGGCTGAACGAAAATCTATTCGACGCTGACGTTGTAATTACGATTGGTGCCGTAAATTTCCATTATTTTGCAGGATTTACGGGCGGAAGAAAGCTGATCTGCCCAGGCCTTGCATCCGAAGAAACGGTTCGTGAAACGCACAAGCTGGCTTTCGATTTCGAGAAGTTAAACAGGCGTGAAGGCGTCGGGCCCGGATTGCTCGAGAACAACCCTGTTCATCATGCATTCATGGAGGCGGCATCCAGGGTTGAAAACATCTACAGTATAAATCTGATTACCAGTAAAGAAGGATACGTCTCTGGGATTTTTTGCGGTGATTTGAATCAGGCACATCTAGCGGCCGCAAGTCTGTATCAACAGAAACGGACTGTGCGTATCGGTGAGCTTTATCCGGTAGTAATAGTAAGCTGCGGCGGTTATCCGAATGATATAAACATGATACAGGCTCATAAAGCCTTGGATGCTGCTGCAAGAGCCTGCCAGCCGGGAGGCAAGATTATTCTATTAGCAGAATGCCGAGACGGCCTAGGACGGGACGATTTTCTCGATTGGTTTTTCGCTGAAGACAGCCGGCGACTTGCTGAAAGATTATCCAGAGAATACGAAGTTAATGGCCAAACGGCTTGGAACCTGCTTAGAATAGCCGAGAATTTTGACGTAAGGATTGTTACGGAATTGTCCAATCAAACATGCAGGCTGATGAGGCTGAAAAAATACGAGAGTTTAGCAGATGCAACGGAAGATTCGGCTGATCGGCCGGCTTATGTACTGCCAGAAGGTGCAAGCGTAAAAATAGAGCTCGGCTGAGTAAAATAGGCCATTAAAGACAATACATGACCAGAGATAAGCAATGAATGCTTTAAGTAATCAAAGTGAAAAAATCAAAGTGAAAAAAAGTAAAAAGAGTGAAATAAAACGAAACTGGCTATTTTTTGATCTGAAAAGTTCTAGCTATTGCATCAGTTTGATTTCGGATAGACCGCAAACTGGTTGTATAGCCCGTAAAACGGAGAATATAGACAACATCGCCAGAGCGTAGGAAATAAAATCGCCCTGCCATATTCCTGCCTGAACGGATAAATTCAAAATTGAAAATAGCGCCGCGCAGATTGCCGCTGAAATTTTCTTCTTTGCCGGCTACGTAGCCCGGAAGAAACTGCAGCTTTTGCTCTTCCTCCCGTATTATGTCGGCCAAGGGCTTGGAAGCGGGAACATTTGTTTTGCGAATCTCCAACTCGCCCTCGCGGGGGGTAGTGAAAATCAGGTTGACGTAAGGATCGCGTCCTACTACCCTCCAGCGGTCATCCGGAATGGCAAAAGTAAATTCAATATTCGGATCGCTGAAGGTATCAGACTGCGCCTGAGCATTGCCTGCTGACAAAACGAATAAAGCAAACAAAATAGCCGATGGAATAAAAAGATATTTGAATTTATTAGGCATAATCAGACTGGCAAAAGAAATTAAGAAGTTGAAAGTGGTTAAACAGTGTCCAGAAAGTCAGTTAATCAGCAGTTACGATAAACATTTAAAGTAATCTAATTGTAGCAGAATAATACATTTCTGACGAATGTTTTGATGATTGCTGGAGTAAATCAAGTTGCAAGGGTTTTAAGCGAGTTTAGCGAAACATGAGATTAAAGCAAGAACCTGTAAAATGATAATAATAGCCAGAGGAATGCATTTTTCTCGCCAAAACGAGCCCCTAATACATCCAAAGAAATTGGCGGCATTAGCCAAAACAAATACCTAATTATTAAACATGAAAAGCTGTTTTGAAGTTTCGAGGTGATTTATGCAGAGAGTAATCAGGCAATCTATTGTTAATTTAGTTATTTCTGCCCTTTTATTTTCGATGGGCTCACCTATTTTTGCTTCTCTTAATAGAGCAAAGATTGAGGATAGGGCAGGCATACAGGGCGAAAATTCAGCAGCAGCCGGCCAGCCCGCAGATACAAAGGCAGCCGCATTGAGCGAGCGGCAGAAGATCCTGCACGTTCTGAATCGGCTAGGTTATGGGCCGAGGCCGGGTGATGTTGAACGAGTGCAAAGAATGGGAATCTCTGCCTATATCGAGCAACAATTGAATCCTGAAAAAATAGATGATTCTGTGGCGGAAGCTAAAGTCAATAACCTCGAAGTATTCAATCTGTCGACAAGTGAGCTGTTTGCCAAATATCCAAATCCCGGAGCATTGCTCAGGCAGCTCGAGGGTCC
>DATLZX010000141.1:0-3039 GCA_035573795.1 Pyrinomonadaceae bacterium
GCAAGGGCATTTGCCGAATCTGTAGTTTCAGCAATGATCAACGGAATAGGAGTAAATCAGGAAAAGAAATAACCGATTGTCTTCCCCTGGCTTTACACTGGTTTATATTTCGGTCGAACCTGGATTTAATTGTTTATAAAATATTTACCCTCAATTTAAATATTTAGAAGACTGCCGGGTTTTCCATTTTTGGTTTTTATCTCGCAAATTTAATCGGATACTGTTTGGCATACTGTCTTTTTACTGATGGAGCTATCAGTCGAAAAACTCAGAGAGCAGATAAGGGCTGGTAATTTTGCACCTGTTTACCTGCTATATGGTGAGGAAAGTTATCTGCGAAACCTTGCCGCACAAACCATTGCCCAGCGGGCATTTTCCAAAGATGATTTGCAGGATCTCAACTTTGCCGAGTATAACCTGACAGAAACCAATCTCGGCAGTGTTTTGCTTGCTGCAGAACAAGCGCCGATGTTTTCAACCCGCAGGGTCATTTTCGTAAATTCAGTAAAAATCGGAGCCTCATCTTCCGGCGACACTATTGCAGAGTCCGACTTAGAACTTCTCGACAGCTACCTTTCAAACCCACCTGAAACTACTATCCTGATTTTCATCTGCGACGAGTTGAATGCTAACCGCAAAGCCTCGAAACTATTGTTAGCAAAAGCAACCTGTATCCGATTTGACGCCCCTGACCAAAAGGAAATCCATCGCAGGATTGAATCCAGATTCAATGAACTTTCCGTTACTGCAGAAAAAGCTGCGATCGAAGTTTTGATCAATCGGACTGCCCAGGATCTGCGTCGGGCAATGAATGAAACCGAGAAACTCGCACTTTATCTTGGCGTAAATAACAAACTCTCGGTTGATGTAGTCGAGTCTCTTGTAAGCGATGTCAGCGAGGTTTCAAATTTCGAGCTTTCAAGGCATTTGATCGAGGGAAACAGGGCAAAGGCAGTTGCGGTTACCAAAAAATTGCTTGCCGATGGCGTAGAACCTATTTTGCTGATTGGCTCGTTGTTTTATAGCTTTCGCCGCCTGGCTCTGGTTGCCGAAATGTTGGCAGAAGGCTTTAATCCTGAATCGGCAATAAAAGCGGCCGGACTCAGATATTTTGAAAAAGACACTTATTTTGGAGCGGCAAAGAATATCGGTACAACTAAGCTTCGCTTCATCCTAAGAAGGCTGGCTGAAGCGGATATTGCCATCAAATCTTCAGGCTTCGGACAATCAGGCTCAAGGCTAGAATTCGAAATGGCAATAATTGAAATTTCTGCTGCCTGCACTTCCCAAACGCCTTGACACAATTGTTTTGTAAATCAGCCGAGTATCAAAAATACTTGGATTTCCCAGTCTTGGCTTATTTATCGTTTTTTCATTTTTTAATCTTGCGTTTCGTTTTCAGAGATCATCCAAAAAAAATAAATTGCGGAAACCATTCCTCAGCCTTTACACTCGCGGTAAAGACGACTGCCTGGGAAACTTAGGCAGTAAGTTTTCAGGTATGGCTTCCGCAATATCCTGTTTTCTCTATAAAATCTGGTTTTCTCTGAAAGTGTCCTTTAATCTGACGCCTGTTTAAGAGAAAAAATTACAAGATGGCCCTGATTTTTCGGACAAATTTTGACCGGCTTCTCTCCTTGATCAAACTGCTGGGCCCGCTCAAATAGGCTCGACCCCAAGCCCTCTGTTTAGATAAAAATATAAATCGTTGAAATCCATCAAAGCACGGTTGAGGATCAACGGAAGCTGCTTTATGTCGCTGTTGTTAACTATCAGGTTCAGGTTTCTCAGAAATGCCTCGTGTGCATTCATTGTTGTGCCTTCATCTTCCAGCGAGATCAGAAACAGCCGTCGCCGCTCAGCGGTGTACATTGCATTTGCTTTTTGCTGGATTATTGCAGCTCCGCCATATTCCGGTGCGAAATCAGGCGAGAATATCACTATCTCCGTTTTTCCTTCCCGCAGTCTCTCATTTGCCTGGGCGGGAGTATTGGCTACATAAACCTTATAGCCCGCGTTTGCAAGTATTGTTGATACTTCATCCCTTTTTTGCCCTAGGCAAAGCAGTACTCGCCTGGGTTTTTCCTGTGTATCGTCTTTCGCTGCGATAGTTTCGTTTCCGTGTTTTAGGGCGTTTAAAAGCATTTTTAGAGCATTATTGATTTCAAATTCGCTTTCTTTTTTTGCAAATTCACTAGCACCTTCGGCCGTAGGCTCTGCAGGTTTGTTTTCCTCTAATAGTTGTGCTGCCGTTGAAATATTGCCTTTGGAATCCTTATTGGCACGGATTACATTTTGGCAACGTGGGCATCTGACTGTGAAGCTTCCATTTGGAATCTTTGCTTCATCGAGTTGTAGCGAGACCGAGCAATTATCACAGCGAATTATCATATATTCCTCATAAAACTACTTGTTTTTTTCACTTATTCCTTTCTGGTGATCAATGGCTTGCAAGCTTGTGTAAATTGCCCTGAAACAAACCTTTTATCCAAAACATCTACAAAAACCCTTTGAATATTCGTTTTGAATTATTCAAGCATATCCAGCACCGAGCTAGGATTGGCTGCCGGTTTCATTGCCGGGGCGATCGGCTCGATAACGGGCCGCTTGCGCGGATCGTTGTTTACATAGTCTTCAGTTGAAGATAGTCCCTTGAGCTGAAGCAGCAGGTTGTTCTGGTTCGTGGCATACGATAGGCCGTCTTCCAGAGTAATTTGTCCGTCTTCAATCATTTTTCTGATTACGGTATCAAAATCCTGCATCCCCTCTAGCTCGCCATCCTTGATTGCGTCAAGCAGCGTCTTACCCTCTGTTTCGCCTTTTTCAATATATTCGCGGGTTCTTGGGTTTGATTTCAGTATTTCAACTGCTGCAATTCTACCCTTTCCGTCAGCTCTCGGAATAAGCCGTTGCGAGACTATGTATCGAAATGTCTGTGCAAGCCTTGTCCTGATTACCTTTTCTTCATTTTTTGGATAAAGCCCGATAATACGGTCAATTGTCTTTGAGGCATCAATTGTGTGAAGTGTAGATAAAACC
>DATLZX010000142.1:0-7684 GCA_035573795.1 Pyrinomonadaceae bacterium
GCAAGGGCATTCGTTAGAAGCCTTTCACTTAAAATCTCGATGATCCGCCATCTGGCAATTGCGGCCAAACGCTCTTTTGCACCCTGAGCATTTTTCAAACGAAATTCTCGATATTTTTCGATCATTGCGGCAAGTTCGTCAATGCCTTTATTTTCAGTCGCAATGGTTTTGACAATCGGCGGGTTCCAGCCATCGTTTCTGTGCGTAAGTGCCAGCAATGCCTCTAGCTCTTTCTGTGTTCTCAGTACACCGTCTCTATCGGCCTTGTTGATTACAAATAGGTCTCCTATTTCCATTATTCCGGCTTTTATAGCCTGTATATCGTCGCCCATTCCCGGCACCAGTACAACGATTGAGATATCTGCCGCTTTAACAACCTCTACCTCATCCTGGCCTACACCGACCGTCTCTATTATGATTTTCGGAAATCCGGCCGCATCCAGGATCGCCGCAGCGTCAACTGTCGCCCTTGCCAATCCGCCTAGTTGGCCTCTGGTTGCCATTGAGCGGATGAAAACGCCATTATCAACGCCAAGCCCGCTCATTCTTATCCTATCGCCAAGGATCGCACCGCCAGAAAATGGGCTAGATGGGTCAATGCAGAGAATGCCGACTTTTTCTCCATTTTGTCTGTAATTGCCTGCCAGCTTGTCAACGAGCGACGACTTTCCGGCTCCGGGTGAGCCCGTAATACCGATAACCAAAGCTTTTCCGGTATGGGTATACACCCCTGGCATAAGGTCTTTGCCTTGCCCATTCTCAACAGCTGTTATTGCTCTGGCAAGTGTCCTGTAATCGCCTGATATCAACTTGTCCAAAAATTCTTTGCTTTCAACTGCCATTATTACAATGTGTTTTGGTGAAATACTTCTGCCATAATTTGTTTTTGGCTAGTTCTTGCAAAATTCTAATGCTTTTTTGATTTTCGCATTTTTTGCTCTGTTTATAAAAAAGCAGGCAGCTCGGCAGGCTGCCTGCAGCAAAATCAGTCAGAAACGGAAAGTCCGTAACTTGATAAATTTATTGATTTAGTGGCTTATCAGAAAAAAATCATCCCATCAAGACGCCGGTTGAAACTCGTTACATGTTTCCTTCGTCTGCCGAGGGCCCATAAATAGACGGTACAGGAATATCATTCAGTCTGAGATAAACAGACAATTGCCCTCTATGATGGAAGATATGATTCAAAACCATCGTTCTGATGACTGCTGACTTTGGCATCGTAAAATAGACGGTCTCGCCATTTCTGAGTGTCCAGTTTTCGCCTAATGCCTCATCCGAAGCTGTTTTAAGACTTTCGACAGCTTCCGCAAGGCATTGTTCAAAAAAGCCTATAAGTTCCTGATTGCTTTGAGGTTCAAATGGCTTGTATTCGGCCTTGGCAAAGTCTAATTCAGGGGAATTTAGGATCATGGGCGTCCACTTGAACATTTCGGCAACATGACTGGCCAATCGTCCCATTTCCATTGATTTTTCATGTGGCTTCCAATTGAATTTTTCTGCCGGTACCCTTTCCAATACTCTTCTTGTGGTCTCGGCTTCTGATTTTAACTCATTTAATATGGCTTCGATTTGCCGATTAGATGCGACTGCACTTTGGGTCGTCATGGATTTACTTTTCCTCCAAATGGATTTTTACTGAATGCATTTGAGGTGTTTATTGTATTACACTTGTTGCATCTATGCAACATGAAGTTGCCGTTTTTTCAAAATTTAAGACGTTTTAAACAGTTTTTGGTTTTTTTAAAAATTATTAAAGATTTTCTCTTAAAAGCTGTTTTGCAATTACAAGTCGCTGGATTTCGCTTGTTCCTTCCCCGATTGTGCAAAGCTTTGAATCTCTCCAGTATTTTTCAGCCGGGTAGTCTTTGGTATATCCATAGCCTCCATGGATTTGTATGGCCTCTTCTGACACTTTTACGGCCGTTTCCGATGCAAAAAGCTTTGCCATGGCAGAAAGCTTGGTAACCGGTTTGCCGGCGTCTTTTGCAGCGGCTGCCTGCAATGTAAGCAGCCTGGCGGCGGAAATCGAAGTTGCCATGTCTGAAAGCTTGAATTGTATTGCTTGGAAGTCTGCTATCGGTTTACCGAATTGCTGCCTTTCTTTTGCATATTTCAGTGCTGCCTCAAAAGCTCCCTGAGCTATTCCCACTGAAAGTGCTGCAATAGATATCCTGCCGCCATCCAGAACCTGCATTGCCTGAAGAAAACCCTCGCCTTCATTGCCCAGAAGGTTTTCTTCCGGAACATAACAATCCTCAAAAACAACTGAAGCGGTTTCCGAGGCCCGCATTCCTAGCTTGTTTTCTTTTTTATCAGATCTGAAGCCCTGCATTGATTTATCGAAAATAAAGGCTGAAATACCGCGATTACCCTTGCTCTTATCTGTAACTGCGACAGCTACAAGGGTATTGCAGCTTATGGCATGCGTTATGAAGTTTTTGGAACCATTTACAATCCAGCCGCCATTTGAGCAGACGGCGGTAGTTCTTGTCCCGGATGCGTCGGATCCGGCTTGTGATTCTGTTAAGCCCCAGGCCCCAAATGATTCGCCTTTAACCAATGGTACAAGGTACTTTTGTTTCTGACTTTCAGTGCCGAAAAGGTAAATGTGATTTGAACAGAGCGAATTATGTGCGGCAACAGATAATGCAACCGCACCGCAAACTCTCGCCAGTTCTTCTATGATCGTTGCATATTCTACATACCCTAAGCCTGCTCCACCTGATTCTTCCGGGAAAATTATTCCCATCAGTCCTAATTCGGCCAGCTTCGGCCTTAGCTCTATTGGAAAATGCTGCTTTTCGTCCCATTCTAGGGCAAAAGGGCGAATCTCGCTTTCTGCAAATTCACGAATGCTTTGTTTAATCTGTTTTTGAAAGTCTGACAGCTCGAAATCCATTGTTTTCGATATTTTTCGCTTTAATAATTAGATTATAACTATTATTTATGATTACATAACTTATGTCTATTTAACAAATTGTAATCGTAGTATTGGCCTTTGATACCTGGCTTTTGTAAGCGGTTGGTTCAGTTCAATTCAATGGCATTGGTTATTAGAGAAGGCATTTCAGATTCTTCTGGAATCTTAGTTTGTCGATAGTGTGGGTTTCGGTGACTTTACTTGGAACATTTTTTGTAGATTCCAATTCAAAAAAGTTTTTTCCGCCTTTAGCACATTAATAATTCGTATTTATTTAAAAAAAGCGGATTTGAATTTAACCGGCAAGATTTCTAACATCAAAATCAGGCAATCTGCCTGAAAGAAGCCGCGTTTCCGAGCGGATTACTTACTTAAATAAATCTTATGAATATCGAGCAATTTTTAATTGATGATGATGAGGGTATAAAAAAATGTTTGGCAGGCTCTAAGACAATTGCCGTTATTGGTATCAAGCCTGAGTCAAGATCGAATCAGCCTGCCTTTTATGTTCCAAAATTTATGCAGAACGCTGGTTATAAGATTCTGCCTGTGCCTGTTTACTATCCGGAAGTTACTGAGATTCTAGGCGAAAAAATTTACCGGCATTTATCTGAAATTGAGCAAGAAATTGACATTGTCAATCTATTCAGAAAGCCCCTGGATGTTCCAAAGCACATAGATGAAATTATCTCGGCAAAACCAAAGTATGTTTGGATGCAGCTGGGAATAAGAAATGATGATGCTGCGCTGAAATTCGCCGAGGCTGGAATAAAGGTGATTCAAGACCGCTGCTTGCTGGTAGAATATCGGGCTTTTTTCCCTGAAGCATCAGTTTTGCGGTAGGAATACAGTGAATGCAGCTCGTCTGCAGTCAAAATGCGGTGTTTTCCCAATGGCAGGCCGGCAATTGTCAGATTGCCTATTCTAATTCGCCGCAACTTGATTACCGAGTGGCCGATATTATCAAACATTTTGCGAATCTGTTGGTTATGACCTTCGTAAAGCGTTACTTCAAACCATGAATTCGTCTCGGTAGATTTAATTACTTTTATTTCGGCCGGGGAAGTTGTAAACCCGTCTTCCAGTCTGATCCCTCTTCTTAATCTCGCAATAGCTCGCTCCGGCGGGATTCCTTTCACTTTGACAACATAGACTTTTGGCACCTGCTTCGAGGAACTTATGTAATTGGCAAAGTCCCCGTCATTCGTTAAAAGAATCAATCCCTCTGAATTAAAATCCAGCCTTCCCACAGGGAACAGCCTGCCAAGTCCTTTTACAAGGTCGGTTACAAGGGGCCTACCCTCCTGGTCGGCAGCTGCCGAGAGAAAGCCTCTAGGCTTATTAACCAGAACATAATATTTTTTTTGTTTTTCGATGAGAGGGTTTATCAGCCGTCCGGAGACTTTTATATGGTCTTTGGCAGGGTCAGCCTTGCTTCCGAGTCCGGTTACGATCTTTCCATTGACCGTAACCTTGCCATCGAGTATGAGCTTTTCAGCAGCCCTTCTGGATGCTAGTCCGGCTTGTGCAATCAGTTTTTGAAGGCGTTCACTCATTTCCGGTCAATCTTGTAAAAATTATTAAGCTGACGAGATTGGCAATATTGAAGGCTCATATTCGCTTATTGGTTTTCCAAATTCGCCGAAACAAGGTCTTGGAAGTCCTCGATTGATGGCAGATCGCTTAGATCTCGCAAACCAAACTGAATTAGGAACTCTTTAGATGTCCCATACTGCATCGGCCTTCCGACAGTTTCACGATGTCCTTTGGTTACTATCAGTCGTTTTTCAAGTAAGGTTCGGATTGCAGAGGCAGACTGTACTCCTCTGATTTCGAGGATTTCAGGAATCGTTACTGGCTGTTTATAGGCAATTACGGCAAGTGTTTCCAATGCTGCTATGGAAAGCTTTGCGCTTGGGCTTCTTTTCAAAAATTTTCTTACCGTTTCATGAAGCTCTGCACGAGTTGCAATTTGCCAGCCACCGGCAATTTCTCTCAGCTGCAGACCGCTTTCGCGTGAGGCATATTCATTTTTTAGCATTTCGAGTGCTGCCTCAACCATTTCGCGTGATTCACCAAGTACTTCCGAGAGAATTTTTGTAGTTACCGGTTCATCCGAAACAAAGATTATGGCTTCGGCCGCAGCCATGATTTCGGCTGGCGATTTTGCCGTATTGCTTTGGCCCTCTGTTAGCTCTGCCTCGTTATTTTCCTGTACGTTTTCGGTCATTTAATCCTTTTAAACAAATTAAAAACAAAAACTTGTTTTTGATAAAACTTTTGCTGCCTTTATTTAACTTTGCTAATTACGTTAAATTTCTTGCAAATCCTAAAAAACCTGCAATAGAAATTATCAATATAGATAAAAAAGCTTACACCGAGCGAAGTATTATTTCACCAAAGGTGCGGTTTTGCTTCAAGCTGACTTTTTCCGTTCTTACTATTTCCAACACTGCGATAAAAGCAGTTACAAGTTCCCGGCGGCTTCTTAGCTCAGAGAAAAAGTCTGTTAGTAAAACCTCACCGCTCGACCTCAAACGGCTTTTTACACGATCTATCATTTCAGCCAGTGAGATTTCCTCGCGTTCGATCTCAAGCTTTACCTGTTCCTTGAATCGAAGAAGTACTTTCTGAAAAACATTCAATAAATCAAAAACAGTGGCATTTATTTCTGAATTGTTATCGTCTGTTTCAATGCGCCCTCGCGTAAAAATCGCCTGCTCGATAGTAGATTTTTCATACAGCATTTCTGCAGCAGCGCGAAATTTTTCATATTCGACAAGCTGTTGTATCAGCTCTTCGCGTGGATCTTCAAACTCTTCTTCGGCTTCTTGCGCAGGCTCACGCGGCAGAAGCATCTTTGATTTTATCTCGATCAAAGTAGCCGCCATTACCAGAAAGTCGGCCGCAACAGCTATATCAAGTGATTTCATCAACCGGATATACTTTAAGTATTCATCGGTGATTTTCGCTATTGGGATATCGAAAATATTCGCTTTTTCCTGCTTGATCAAAAAGAGCAGTAAATCTAGCGGGCCGGCAAAGCCGCCAAGCTTCAACTTCAACTCGTCTCTGGACTCAGCTACGATTTCAGGCTGTTCCTTTTCAAAATCGAATAAATACTGTTCGGCGGCTTCATTCACGGCAATTACCATTTTTCAAGTCTCTTTCTGGCTAAATTGTGTCAGGACAATTATAGATATTTCGTCTCACGTAGATAAATTATGTAATCAATAACGGGTGGCTCGCAATCACCTGATCTAAGTAAATTTACTATATTTCCCCGATGCGTCGCTGAATGCATTAAAACGTGGTATAGCATTTCTCTTATTGTATTGACTTTTTGCATTCCGGCGCTTGTTCGGTATTTTACTCTGATATCCAAGCCTTCTTCCTCAAACCTTCGAAGCACTTTTTCATAGTATTCTGCCGTCATTCGGGTCAATTCTGAGCAGTCTTCTAACTCCAGCTTTGGCCAGAAGTTCATTCCTGTGGAATCTTTGCCATGCAGCCTTTCGAAATATTCGACTTCTGTAGTCAGTATATGGGCAAAAATACCGATAGCTTTTTCAATGCAGGCTTGTTTATTTCCGTGCTCTTCTGCGGTTTTGGTTTGCCCCGCTGATTTCGTTTGTTTGTCTAATAACGTTCTATGTGCCTGTTTCAGTGAAACGGCTACTCTGCGATTAGCCCAGTCATTGTATCTGAACAGTTCGCGTAAATTATCTATTGTTTCCATTTGGACCCTGCCAAGTCCTGCTCTAATCGTTCTAATGAAGCCAACAGGCATTAAGCCTTAGTTTTCAAAAAATCTAGCATAATGGGCTGAAAACTTCAGCTATTATTTTTAATCGAATGTTGATTTAACTCCGCAGTAAAATAATTCGTTTATAGAGATTTTACTGACTCATTTACAAGCAACAACCTTAAAAAATTCAAGGCTGCCGGGTTTTTGATATTATTCTTCAGTTACTATCAGGTAATAGTCCTGGTAAAACCTGGTTAAAAATTGCGAGCCAATTCTCCAAGCGAAAACTCATAGTATTTCTAAAACTTTCTCCGCCGGCCTTGCCACAATAGCTTTGTTACCAAAGACCACCACAGGCCGGTTCAACAATTCTGGATGCCTTACAAGCGCATCAATAATTTCGCTTTCTGGAGTTTCTTTTCCGAGGCCAAGCTCTTTAGCTAACGGCTCTTTAGTTCTGATTAGGCTGAAAGCTGGCTCATTTAGTTTCTTGATAAGTTCGCGAATTTCTTTTTCGCTTAAAGGGTCAAAGAAATAATTCACCGCATTGTACTCTATCCCCCGCTCTTTAAGGAGCTTGGCCAGGTTTTTGCAGGTAGTACAAGTTGGTTTTTCATAAACAGTGATTTTTGCTGCCATAAAAACTCAATTTCCTCAATTGTTTAGTACACTGAGATTATTTTCAAAGATATGCCCGGATATCAATTCGAGTAATAATTTTCAGTTCAACTCACTCTACTTTCAAAGATTATAAATTCAATTATTTCAAGCCGATGCGTTTATAAACATCACTTAGAGTTTTTGAAGCGATTTCGCGGGCACGTTCGGCGCCTTTTTTCAAGATTTCATTAAGCGAGGCATCATCTATTGCACTGATTTTCTGCTGAAAAGGCTCGAGAAATTCTATAACGGTTTCGGCCAGTTCCGCCTTGAATTGGCCGTAGCCTTTCCCCTCAAAGTTTGCGACGCATTCTTCCTGTGTTTTACCTGAGAGCAGTTTATATATTGTCAAA
>DATLZX010000143.1:0-10541 GCA_035573795.1 Pyrinomonadaceae bacterium
ATCTGATAAAACTACAGGGCCGCCCTCGAGACGGCTGCAGCGAATGTTTTCTTTTGAAACCGCCATAATACGATCCTAACAAAAAATCTTTGGATTACTTACCCTGAAATTGCTTTCAGAAAAGAATTAACGATACGAGCAGAGTAAACTTTTCCCTTAACAAGCAGACCCCCGACGCTTTTATAATTGAAAAACCCGCCCGATTAAAATTCCGGTCAAGTAATTGCAAACAAATAGTTTATTCCCGAATTGGCATAAAATTACCTTCCCAATTTGACATTATAAAATCAAATTTGCGATAAAGTAAGTGCGTACTTACTTACTTATGTTTTATTACTGTTAAATGTTCTCATTAGAAAGGTTTCACTTCAGAAGGGTTTCAATCCAGGGTTTGAGTAAATCGTTTGATTAAATTTATGAATGAAGATAAAGAATTTGGCAATAATCCTGATAAATTGTCGGCTTCAAGCAATTTGGAAGCCAGTCATCAAACAGATCAGCAAATAGGTGGCCCGGCAACTAATGAACCGGAATCATCGTCGGCTGCTGCCCCTGCAGGCCAAAGCTCGGCTGAGCCCCGGCCAAACATACAGAATGACAAAAACAATAATACCAACGGGAAAAACGGCAATCGAAGATTTGCCCGCATTGCAATAGTTATCGGCATCCTGGCAATTTTGGCCGCTACGGCCTACTGGCTCTATTCCAGGCAGTATGAATCTACAGATGATGCTTTTGTGGATGGCGACATTATAGAAGTCAGCCCAAAAGTAAGTGCCCACGTTGCTAAAGTTTACGTCCGTTCTAACCAATTCGTACATAAGGGAGACCTGCTGCTGGAGCTTGACCCGACCGATTTTGAAGCGAAATTGGAACAGGCCAAGGCGCAGCTCGAACTTGCGAAAAGCAATCAGCATGCTGCCGAAGCCGCCCTTGGTTTAACGAAAAAAACAACCCAGGCATCCAGAATGCAGGCATCTTCTGGTGTAAACACTGCCAAGGCAAACGTCAGGCAAACCCAGTTGGCCTCGGAATCCAAATCCAATGCCTTGAGACAGGCAGAAGCAGCAGTCAAGACCGCAGAAGCGAACCTAGCTGCTGCCAAAGCCCAATTGCCGGAGGCAGAGTCAAATCGGAGATTGGCTGAAAAAGAATATAACCGAAGGCTTACGCTCTACAATCGAGGCGATATCTCGCAACAGGCGCTTGACCAGGCCCGCAATGCTCTGGACGCAGCCTCTGCAAATCTGAGCGCTTTGCAAAAACAGGTTTCTGCAGCTGAGGCACGCCTTGAAGAAGCAAAAGCCGCTGCTGATGCTTCGCGCAGCAATTACAAACAGACTCTCGCCCAGATAGAACTCTCGCAATCGCAGGTTAATGAAACGATCGGCAAATTGGCCGATGCCGATGCTGCCCCGCAACGTATTGAAGTTTCTGCAACGCAGCTTGACTCTGCCAGAGCACAGGTTGAGGCTGCTGAGGCAGAACTGCATCAGGCCGAATTGAACCTTTCCTATACGAAAATCTACGCACCGGATGATGGCTACGTTACCAAGAAAACAGTAGAGCCCGGACAATTGGTAGCCGCCGGCGAACCGCTGCTTGCAATCTCACGCTCACAGGAAGTCTGGGTAACGGCAAATTTTAAGGAAACCCAGCTTGAGCTAATGAAGCCGGGCCAGAGCGTTGATATCTACATTGACGCATATCCCAATCATGTTTTTCATGGAACGGTCGAAAGCATACAGGCTGGCACCGGCGCAAGGTTTAGCCTGCTGCCACCTGAAAATGCTACGGGGAATTATGTAAAGGTCGTTCAAAGAGTCCCGGTAAAAATTCTGCTCGAGAGCCAGCCCCAGGATGTTTTTCTGGCACCCGGCATGTCTGCTGTTCCTTATGTAAAAGTGAGGTAATCAAAAGTGGCTGCAAATGCAACAGTAATTGGGGCCGCTCTAGCTAAGGAAAGACGCAGAATCAACCCGGTCCTGATCATCTTTATTCTCACAATCGCAACTTTTATGGAGGTTCTGGATACCTCCATAGCAAATGTCGCCTTGCCGCATATCGCAGGCAGCCTTTCCGCCAGCCAGACTGAGGCTTCTTGGGTTTTAACGTCTTATCTTGTTGCAAACGCAATGATATTGCCAATCAGTGGCTGGCTCGCAACTTATTTCGGGCGGAAAAGGTTTTATATGGCCTGCGTTGTAATGTTCGTTATCAGTTCATTGATGTGTGGACTTTCGACGAACCTAGCCGAATTGATAATTTTCAGGATAATTCAGGGGCTGGGCGGCGGCGGCCTTGCTCCCAGCGAGCAGTCAATCATTGCCGACACAGTACCGCCTGAAAAACGCGGCCTTGCTTTTGCTATTTACGGTCTGGGCGTTGTTGTTGCTCCGGCAATCGGTCCAACGGTTGGCGGCTGGATAACTGACAGCTATTCATGGCATTGGATATTTTTTATCAATGTGCCTGTCGGAATAATATCTTTGTTACTCACCTGGTATTTTGTCTCGGAACCCAAAAGCACGTTGGGCGAGCGGGAAAGGCTGGAACGCGAAGGGTTCAAAGTGGATTGGGTAGGCATTGGGTTGATAGCCTGCGGAATCGGTGCACTTGAAATAGTCCTTGATGAAGGCAATCGCGAAGACTGGTTTGAATCCCAGTTTATTACGCGAATGGCTATCCTTGCGGCTGTTACCCTCGTTGTCGGGATAATCTGGGAGACCCGTCAAAGGTTTCCCGCAGTTGACCTAAGCCTCTTCAAAAACTGGAATTTTACAAGCGCCTTTACCCTGCTTTTTGCAGTCGGCTTTATACTGTTCGGCTCAACTTTCCTACTGCCGCTTATGGCACAAACGCTGCTCGGCTACAACGCCTTGACGGCAGGCGAAGTTATATCACCTGGCGGATTCGTTGTCATGCTGATGATGCCGGTAGTTGGCGGCTACCTGATTCAGCGGATACAGGTCCGCTATCTGATATTGATGGGCTTGGTAATTTCTGCACTTTCGCTCTGGCATCTGACAGGCTCAAATTTGAATGTTTCGTATAGCTGGCTTGCGATGGCGAGAATTTTTCAGGCCTCGGGGTTTGCCCTGCTCTTCGTCCCTGTAAATACGGCAGCTTATACAGGCATCCCGCAGGGAAAAACAAACAGCGTATCGGCTTTGATGAATCTGGCCAGAAACCTTGGAGGCAGCTTCGGTATTGCTATACTTACGACGATTTTGACCCGGCGGACGCAATTTCACATAAATAGCTTTGGATACCACACTTCTGCTTACGATCCTGAATTTTCTGCCAGGCTCAATCAACTGACGCAGATGTTTGTTTCAAAAGGCGCAGCGCTTCCCGTTGCGGAAAACCAGGCGCTCAATACTATCTGGAACTTGATTCAGCGGCAGGCAGGAATGCTTGCATTCATTGATGCTTTCTATGTCCTGATGATTATTGTAATGGCGATTACTCCGCTGGTCTTGTTGTTGAAAAAGAACACACCTCAGCGACCGCAGGGACACTGAATGTCCTTTCGCGGAAAGCAGGGCCGGCCAATCTTGTTTGCCGATTTTGGTGATCAAACATATTGGCCGATTCACAAATTAATCTTATTGGCCAAGCCCGCTGATCAATGATATTGGCCAATTCTACTGATAAATCTTGTTGGCCGATTTTTTTGTCAATATTGAACTAGCAATTTTAGTTACCGAATCCGTTTATTGCGTCAATGAATATGGGCAGTGTTGCAAGGCTTTGTCCCCTGTATTGCGGCCTGAAGCCGAAAAGTATTATTTTTCCCCGGCCGACAGACAATTCCATAATTGCTGCCCGGCCTGCCAGCTTGTCTAGTCCGAGCGCCCAGCCCGAAAGCAGTATCTTGTCCTGATCTTTAGGATAACGTGCTATTACCCGAAAAGTGTTTTCAGTCTGTGAACCAGTAAATTCGAAAGCCGGTCCATTCTCGAACCAGGCAATCTGCTTGTTTTTATCAAACCCGGGAAGGCCAATTTCGATAGATAAAATCGAGCCGGGTATATAAAAATCAGGCCTTGGAAGCCCGTCAGTAACATCAGTAACCGGCAAATTCAACCTTTCAATAGCAAAGTCGCTGGAGCGATTGAGAAAAACGAGCCGGCCGCCTTGCTCAACGAATTTCCTGAGTTGGGCTGCGCCTTCTTTGCCTATTCCGCCCGTAAGTTCCGGCGGCATTAGTCCGGCTCCGTAGCCATTGAATATCTGCCCTGAAGATTGATCGGGGAAGATTATCGTTTTCAATTTTTGGGTATCAAGTGGAGAAAATCTTCCGTCCCTTATTACGTTATTTCTGATTGAAGTAATCATGCTGCCGCAAGCGGCAAGCGGCCCCGCCTGGCTAAAAAGCCAACGAGTCCAACCCTCATCCATCGAGGGAATCTCAGAACGGTAAATGGCCGTCCTTTCCTGAATTGGGCATTTTTGGCTTGCCAGGCTGGTTTTCGGCTCGGCTTTGGCTTTATATGAGGGTTTGTTCTTGATCTCTTCTACTTGCAGCCCCATTAAAAGCGAGAGCGTATGCGCCGTAACATCATAGGGTGGGATGGGGTGGCCAGTTTCATCTCGCAAATCGGGATATTTGATTGGAAGCAGCATTGCCCTTGCAAAGGATGCATAAGGCTGCCGCATATCAATGAGATAGCCTTCCCGTCCCTTTGTACGATTGAAATCCGTTACATATCTGAGCTCAACACCGCCCCGCTTTAGGATAGAAACCAGATTTTGCAGTCTTTCTCTACCGCTTAAAAAGGAGCCTGGCTCGTTGGGCGGCATCGGTAGAAAAAGCGCCTGCAGTTCGCCGTCTCCACGATTTCTTGTTTCGTTTTGCCCAATTTCGAGAAAGCGACGCAGCCACTTTTCCCTATTTTCGGCAAGGTGCATCATGAGATATCGAGCCGCCGTGGTCATATAGTTTGTAATATCGGACAGCCTCCATGTACCGCCTTGCCATACTGGCCCGAATTTTACGGATTCCTTTTTTGTATCCAGCCCACCGACGCCTCCGCGTAAATCTTTGAATTGAATAGTTATCGGAGATGCCAGCCTGGCCGAGGCCGTCTCGCTCAAAATCCTGACGCCGCCATGATAATGAGAATAGGCACGGGCCGGAGTCCATGCATCGTATGTCGTATTGGTCGTAATTCCGTAATACTTCGCCTTTCGCATCTCGTTTGCTATATAGCTGCCGAGCTCGCTATAGCCTTCTACGATCTGCTTTGGCACGTTTGGCTCCACCGGCTCCATATACGGCGGCAAAAAAAGCCTTGCGCCGCTGGTCCCCTGTTGGTGAATATCATGCACTACCTGCGGATGCCAGACATTATGAATAAAATCTACCGTAAGCCGGGTTTCTGCCTGTGTGAATGCATACCAATCGCGGTTGTTATCGTGTCCTACATATTTGTGGTAAAGTTCTGGCGGATCTGTTCCTTCCCATTGTGTGCCATAAGTCCGGTCATACCAATTTTTAACGATATCTACGCCGTCCGGATTCAGGGACGGAACCAGAAGGATTATCGAATTTTCAAGGATAGACTTTATCTCCTGATCTTCAGAGGAAGCCAGCTCATAAGCTATCAGCATTGATGATAAATAGCTTCCGACCTCTGTAGAATGAATACCACATGTGATCAGGACAATACTGCGGCCTGCTTTTACGAGCTTTTCAGCTTCTGCAGGGGATTTTATGCTTCGCGGGTCGGCAAGTTTTGCATTTATTTGCCTGTAATAATCAAGCCTATTAAGGTTTTGCGGGCTGCTGATTATGGCGTAAACGAAAGGTGCTCCAAGGGTGGTTTTTCCGATCTCACGGAATAAAACCCTGTCGCTTGCCGCATCCAATGCCTTGAAATAGTCAACAACCTGCGACCAGGAAGCGAGCCGATAATCTTCTCCAGGTGTGAAACCGATTATTTCTTTCGGCTCGGGAACTGCGCCCAAAACACTTGGAAAATATGCCGCAAGTATCAAAAAGGCAGAAAAAACGAAAGAAAAAAGTGACTGGGAATGACATTTAGATACAGCTAATTGCATGGTTTTAATCATCGTATTCACGCTGTCAGGTGATTTTTGGAACTAACCAGATTCTACAACGCTAAAAGATAATTTTGCGAACCCGCTTGACGGGCAATTGCCTTTTTCAGGATTACAGGTAAAATTGCAGGGCAAGAACTTTCCTTTTTCGATTCTGGGCCCGAAGCCTTTACAAGACAGAAAAGTTGCCTTTTCTGCAACTGTAATGAAGGCTCAAACAATCAAGTCCGGAAGCCAAGTATAAAAGATTTTGTTTTGAGGAGATATTTCGGGATGAAAAACCCATTTCTTGAAAATTTTCGACCATTTATTCCTGATTCTGCAAAACTTCGCGAATTGACCCCAATCCCGCTGCTTGTCGGCACTTTGCTGGGCATAATTTTCGGCGCCTCTTCGCTTTATCTTGTTCTTAAAACAGGGCTTACGGTCTCAGCCTCGATCCCCGTCGCGGTCATAGCGGTAACTTTATTCAGGCTTCTATCTAAAATCGGTGCAAGAGATGCCACGATTCTTGAGGCTAACGTAATGCAGACTGCCGGTTCAGCCGGTGAATCAATAGCCTTTGGCGTAGGCGTTACAATGCCGGCAATACTGATACTTGGTTTCGATCTGGAAGTTACCAGAGTTATGCTGGTTGCCGTTTTGGGCGGGCTTTTAGGCATCCTGATGATGATACCGCTCAGGCGGGCATTGATCCGCGATCAGCACGGCATTCTAAAATATCCTGAAGGCACTGCCTGTGCCCAGGTTTTGATTGCCGGCGCATCAAAAGAATCCCGAGAGGCCTCGATCGAGGCTGCCAGCGGCGACTCCGACTCTCACGTTCTGCAGAGGGGTAAAATAATCACTGTTGGGTTTATTATCGGATTTCTATACAAATCCGTAATGGATGTAATGAAACTTTGGAAAGGCGAGCCGGAAAAGGACTTCAGTGAAAAAACCCTCAAGGGTGGTTCCATCTCGCTCGAAAATAATCCGGCACTGCTCGGTGTCGGTTATATAATCGGGCCGTATATTTCGGCAATTATGTTTGGCGGAGGCGTTTTATCCTACCTGGTGCTGATACCGCTTATAAAATACTTCGGCACCGGTTTGACAACGCCTATTGCACCTGAGCTTACAAAAACCATTGATTCTATGTCGCCGGGCGAAGTACGCGGTGCTTATGTTCTCTACATCGGCGCCGGAGCTGTGGCAACAGCCGGTATTATCAGCCTTTTCCGAAGCTTGCCGGTTATCTGGCATGGTCTTAAATCGGGTTTGAGCGACCTGCGTTCAGGCGGCAATAATGCGGATGGATCAGCCTTTCCGCGAACTGACCAGGATATCTCAATGAAATGGGTTGTTATCGGGATAATCGTCCTGATGGCGGCAATAATGATCGCCCCGCAGCTAGGTATCAGCGTATTTCAACATCCATTTGTGTCACTCATGGGAGCACTGCTGATCATCGTCCTTGGCTTTCTTTTCGTAACGGTTTCGTCCAGGTTGACAGGCGAAGTCGGATCTTCCTCAAATCCTATTTCCGGAATGACGGTCGCAACACTTTTGATTACCTGCCTGGTATTCCTTGCGCTCGGTTGGGTTAAGCCTGATCCGTATTTTGTTACTGCACTCTCAATCGGTGGCATTGTCTGTATTGCAGCCTCAAACGGCGGCACGACTTCGCAAGACCTGAAAACAGGTTTTCTGGTAGGAGCTACACCGAAAAATCAGCAGATTGCCATACTAGTCGGAGCCTTGGCCTCAGCGCTTGTCCTCGGGCCGCTTCTGATATTTCTCAATAATTCAAAGGCCTATTACAAAAAAGTAGATGCCTCGGAATTCACTGTTAGTGTAACGGATGACATGCTGGCAAAGGATGGAACAGGATTCCGCATTGAGCGTGCCGGAGGCAATTATTCCAGCGATCAGAAAGAATACCGCGTATGGCATAATACTAACCCCAAATTTGGCCAGCCGGGCAAATATCTGGTCAATGAACAAGGGCAGCCTGTATATCTTGTAGATCCGACGATCAATGGAGTAATCACACAAGATGAATCGGGGAATAAAATCGAGCGCTACGATGCACCGAAAGCAACCCTTATGAGCTACATAATCAAGGGTATCCTCAGCCAGGAGTTGCCCTGGGGGCTTGTACTGATTGGTGCGATGATAGCAATCGTACTGGAGCTGACCGGCGCACCTGCACTTGCATTCGCAGTCGGTCTGTATCTGCCGATCTCGACCAGTTCGCCAATCTTCATCGGGGGGATGGTCCGCTGGCTTGTTGATTTGTATCTGAAGAAAAAGCTCGCCAACCAGAACCTGACTGAAGACCAGATCATCGCCGAAACAGATAAATCCAACGGCGTTCTGCTTGCTTCAGGCTACATCGCCGGCGGAGCAATAGCAGGTATTTTGATTGCCGTCTTTGCAGTTTTACCGGCTTTGAATGAGCTTCAGGAAAGCTTTAATGCCTGGTCAAAGGAGAATAATCCTTTCTTTGAGGGAGCAGCCTCGGATGTTCTAGCACTGGTGCCTTTTGCCATCCTTGCAGTCGCTCTTTATCTGGTTGGCAGAGAAAAACTGTTACAGGGTAAAACTGCCAATTAGGGGTGATCAGTTAATTGGGCATAATCTGCTAATTTAAGAAAATCGCCCTTTGCCGAATTGACAAATATATTGCCGCGGGATGATACTTTTGAGCGTTCCATTAACACGCAAAAAGTCTCCCGCGGTTTTTGTCTTTTTTTGACAAAGCTGTGCTTGCAATGCAGTGTTTGCGTCGCAGTACCTGCAAAGCAGCCCCCTCGGACTGCGGACTGAGGCTTTGCTGCAATCAAATTCTGTTACATTGGAGAACTGTCAATGAAAAAGCTTTTGATTTCATCCTCTGCCTTTGCCCTTTCGCTTTTCCTTTTCTCTCTATCTTTTTTTCAGGTATCTGCCCAGAACAGCAGCCCGGCTGCCAGCACTTCAACAGCCGGCAAATCATCAAATACCGACCAAAACACAGTTGGCAGAAATCAGACGACCGCCTCAAACCCTTCATCTGATCAAGCAAAGCCGAAAAGGCCGCCAATCTTCAGGGCTAATAAGGATCAGATAATACAGGCTCAGACAAAGCTCAAGGAAAAAGCCCTGTACACTGGTGAAACCACAGGCAAGCTTGATACAGCTACGCGCGAAGCTCTTAAGAAATTCCAAAGCTCTAACGGGCTCAAACCGACCGGAACACTCAATCGGGCAACGTTAGAAAAGCTGGAAATCCCGCTTACCGATCGGCAAAAGGAAATTCCCGTTTCGCAGAGTTCTTATGCAGCAGAAAATGATAAAAGCACGCCGCCTCAAACTCCGGGCGAATCTAAAAGGCCGCCGATTTTCAGGGCATCACGTGATCAGGTCGTAGCCGCACAAACCCTTTTGAAAAACCAGCAATTTTACAACGGCGAAGCAACTGGCAAACTGGATGATGCTACTCGCGAGGCCCTCAGAAAATACCAGCAGGCAAATGGACTGAAAGTTACCGGCACACTGAATAAAATAACTTTGGAAAAAATGGGAATAAGTCTGACTGAAAAACAAAGGGCTGTCTTTGGTAATTGAACTGACCGATTCTTTGCCAATTACCATGCCAATAATCAAACCTTATGCCGATCAAACAAATCATTTTAACTATGCGCAAAATCAGGGCAGAAACATTCATCTTTATCTTTCTTGCGGTTGCGGCGATGCTCGCTCTCAATACCATTTCGCTTGCTCAATCAAGCAAACAGAAAAAAGCGATTGAGAGCGAGATCAAACGCGTATTGACACAACAGGTTGACGCCTGGAACAGTGGCAGCGTAAAGGGCTTTATGGAGGGTTATCGCCGTTCGCCAGATACGATATTGATCTCGAACAACATTACTCGTGGTTGGCAGAACATACTCGAGCGCTACGAGAAAAGTTATCCTACCCGTGAAAGAATGGGTAAGCTGCAGTTTTCGGAGCTTGAGTTTTATATTCTGTCATTGAATTCGGCCGTAGTAAGCGGCCGCTGGAGCGTTGAACTGGCTAACAGTGTTCCTAGCGGCAGGTTCACGCTTATATTCAGAAGATTTCCTGAAGGCTGGCGAATAGTTTACGATCATACCAGCTAAAGTGAACCTGTCTTAACGGGTCATTTTTGTAAGATCATACCAGCCTGATGTTTTAGGAACATACCGGCCGGCTAGGGGTTTATCATCTGCTATTGTAATCAGAAAAATCTGTATTCATGTTTATTACTATGAAAAAAGTCAAAGTTTTCAGATTTTTGGCACTGTGCGGGCTATTGGCACTATTTGCGTTATGTTCCGGATACGCCTTAGCTCAAGGCTATTCAATAAAGCAGTACCTGAACATCCGTTCTGCAAGCTCGCCGCAATTCTCCCCGGACGCTAAAACCATCGCTTATTTAGGCAATGATACCGGGACATCGCAAATCTACCTGATTCCAACCGCAGGCG
>DATLZX010000144.1:0-4400 GCA_035573795.1 Pyrinomonadaceae bacterium
CAGTGATACCCAAAGAAACCAGTTTGCACCTAAGCGCATCTCGCGAATCTTCTCAACATCATCTGCAGGGCCATAAAATTCACCTACTTTTTGCATCTTTCCTCTCCCTCTATATCGAAATATTAGAACAGCAAAATCATAATATCATAGTTTATTATAATTCATTTATAGCCATACCGCCGCTCATATGCCAGCCTGCGTCAAACCCAAAGCAAAATAGTCAGATAAGCCCTCTTCAGCAAGAGTAAATTTTCCTCACAAATCCTCTCACTTGTGCATTTTTCCGCATCATAAAACAGTGTTTTTTGAAGTGTCCTAATCTAAAATCCGTCACTAACTGCAATATTTTCAGTTGTTTAGCAATTGTAACTGCCCTGCTGTTTCATCTGGCACAATCTTTGCCAACAGATTGTGGAGATATGCCCGCACTTGCCGCGCCTTGTCTCTTTCATTCTTGAGCTGGCAAAGCCATTTCAATTAAATGGACAATAAATCAAATAACCTTGCTGCCCGGGTAAACGACAATTCACATGAAAAAGTCTCGCTTGGGCAAATTGCCAGGCGGCCGAATCTTTTAATCGTTGACGATTCTGCCGTTGTTAGGAAAAGCATTCGTACAGTCCTTGAACGCTTCTATGACTGCTCAGAGGCTGCCAGTGTGCTTGAAGCATTCAATCTTCTGAAATCACAAAATTTCGAGCTAGTAATAACAGATGTTTTGATGCCGGGCCTCTCTGGCATCGAGCTTGTTCGAAGAGTGTCCGAGGCTTACCCGGATACTGCAATCATTGTTGTATCCGGCGTTGACAGGCCGCAGAGAGCCTTGGATGCAGTCCGTCTTGGCGCTTTTGATTATCTGATTAAACCTTATGACAACGAAGTTCTCGAATGGACTGTAAGCCGGGCGCTTGAAAGACGTGAGCTGATACTAAATTCAAAAAAATACAAGGCAGATCTCGAGCTTCGCAACCAGGAGCTGCTGCGTGGTAAAAGAGAACTTGAGCGCCTGCAGGCGCAAATCGTCCAAAACGAAAAAATGGCCAGCCTCGGACAACTCGCTGCCGGCGTTGCTCACGAATTGAACAATCCCGTTGGCTATCTTTATGGCAACCTCGACCTGGTAGATAGTTCAATTCAACAATTGCTCGATATCATCAGATTTTATGATGATCTGGACTTGCCTTCTCACATCAGGGAAAAAATTGAAGAGTATAAAAAAAGCGTTTGTTTTGATCAGACAGTTGCCGATATCAGATCAATACTTGCAGACTGCCGCGATGGAGCCGAACGCGTTCGCGATATCGTTCAAAACCTCCGGACATTTTCTCGACTCGATGAAGCCGAGTTTAAGCGAACGGACCTGCACGAAGGAATTGATTCTACCATCAGGCTGCTTTCAAGATATTTTAGCGGAGGCAAAATCAGGCTCATTCGCGATTATAGTAAAGTTTCAGTAATAGAGGCTTTCCCAGCCCAATTGAATCAGGTTTGGATGAACCTGCTTGTTAATGCAGCACAAGCCATAGGTCCAAACGCCGGGGAGGTGAAAATCAAAACCTGGGAAGACGATCAAAACGTTTGCGTTGAGATTTCTGACACCGGGCCAGGTATTCCCTCAGATATTCTCAACCGCATTTTCGATCCTTTTTTCACAACCAAGCCAGTTGGCGAGGGTACCGGGCTTGGGCTTTCTATCACCTTTGGAATAATTGAAAGGCATGATGGTGAAATCACTGTCAGAAACCTACATCCTCACGGTGCCTGCTTTACTGTTAAAATTCCAAAAATATCCAGAAGGCTCAACAATTCTCGGGAATCCGGAAATTATAATTATAAGGAACAATTAGTATGCTCCCACGCTACAAAATCCTATGTGTAGACGATGAACCAGCAAACCTGCGCTTGCTCGAGCGGCTTTTTCGCCAGTCGTATGACGTAATGACGGCTGAAAGTGGAGCCGAAGCTATCAAGCTTCTGGAATCTTACGATTTCGCCGTCGTTATTTCCGACCAAAGAATGCCGGAGATGACCGGCCTTGACCTCCTCAAGCAGGCTGCAGAAATGCGTAGGCAAACGGTTAGAATCATGCTAACCGGTTATACTGATGCAGCTACTCTGGTTGAAGCAATTAATTCAGGCGTCGTTTACAAATATCTGACCAAGCCATGGGTGAATGAAGAGCTGCTCGCAACTATAAAAAGAGCTCTTCAACATTACGAAGCTATGAAGGCACAACGTCAACTACAGTCACAAAACGAAAGATTGCAAACGCGCCTTACTTTAATGCGTCAAAGGCTTTTGGAGCTGGTTGGTGATTTTACAAGCAAGATAAGCCGCGAAGCTGGCGAAAAATCCCGCAGGCTTTATAACCTTGCTGCCGGCGTAGGTGAAGCATTTGGCCTCGAGCATCTCGAATTGGAGAACCTGAAAAGCGCCGCAGCCTTGAAGGAAGCTATGTCGCTCGATATACCCCTCGATATCAGGACCAACCCGCAGGCGCTTTCCTCCGAAAAATACAAAGAGATCAAGCTTGCATTCTCTATGTCTTTGGACAGGCTTTTTGGGCTGCCTGAGCTGGAAGAAGCCGCAATTACCATCGGCTCGGTCTATGAGCGTTATGATGGGCTTGGATTCCCCAGCGGGCTGAAAGGTGAGCAGATTCCCCTGCTTTCCAGAATACTTGCAGCGGCAGACGCGCTTGACGATTTGATGCACAAAGGCCGCTTTAAAACAGGCTCAGCCTCTACTGATGCCATAATCAGTCTGGAGAAAAAAGCCGGCACCGAGCTCGACCCAAACATCGTCAACGTTCTAAAAGAAATGCGAAGAAGGCGTCCGATCGTCCTGGAAGAGAGCGATCTGGTATTTTCCTGATTTGTCATCCAATACGGCCAAGTTTTGCAGGCTATCTTTTCTCTAACGCTGATTGTCAAGCTAAGCAAAACATATCCGGCGACTGGTCAAAAACCACAGCCTAACAAAAAAACAAAGGCTGGACGTTCCTTACCTTTCGGTAATTCCCGCGATGCCAGTCATTTGTTTTTTTTTACGTTCTATATTTTATCGCAATTTGAAAGGCCCTGTTTTCATTAAAAGTCTTTTGTATTTTTTAACCTATTTAGACTGTGAAATCTGAAAATTATGGTTTGAATTATTCTTTGTCCAGATTGGTTGTCGCGGCTTCGACTGCTGAAAAAGTCCTTTCCGACCGCCGGTAATTTCTCGCAACGATTGTTAGCCCTACGCCACCTATGATTAACAATCCGGCTAAAAGTATTCTCATTGATGCGCTTTCGCTCAAAAAAATTATCCCGAGAATTACCGTTAAAAGCGGCACAGTCAATTGAAAAACCGCAGGTAGGATATCTCCAAGCCCGGGCAAGACTTTATACCAGATTATGTAACCGATGCCGCTTGTCAAAGCTCCTGAAATAACAGCGAGAATCGCTCCGTTCCTGGTCACGTTTATATCACCTAATCCGGCAGTGATTATTACGGTCAGAGAAATTAACGCAAAAATCGAAGCTTGAATGAAATTGGCAGTTGTATCGGCAGCCGGATTTTCACTTTTTCTCCCTAGTAGAGTATAGATTCCCCAAGCCACCCCCGAGCAGGCCATCAAAAATGCTGAAACAATTTGCGGGGAAGATACCGTAGGCGTAACAAGGTACACAACACCTGAGAATGCAATCACTGCCCCGAAGATTTGAATTATCCCGGTCTTTTTCTCAAATGCTCCAACGTAAACAATTATCGTCAATTGCACAAACCCGAAAAGCAGAAGCGCACCGGTTCCCGCTGTCAAGGATTTATATGCTATAGAAAAAGTCGAGGCGTACAAGAAGAGGAAAAAGCCCTCAGCTATGCGGCGTTTTGCAAATACTCCCTCGGGGCGTTTTGCGATAAAAAAGATTAAAGATAGGGCAAATGCCCCTGCAAGTAAACGAAGCATTGTATAGCTAATCGCATCAATTCCCTCTAAACCCAGGGCATATCTGGCAAAGATCGAATTAAGAGCAAAACATATTAAAGCTGCTGAAGTTAAAAATACTTTTTTCACAAATGGCTAAGGTCTGTAGGACAGTGACCTAAAACACTTCTTTTAAAAAATCTGTTTTTTATAACTCTTTATTGTTTTTTCCCATTGCAAACAATGACTAATTATCAATAAATCATCAACTTGCAGCTTTGGTATCAGGCTCGTTTGCTTCTTCTTTATGATCAGCCTTGTCAAAACGATTTTCCGGTCTTAAATGCGGGAATAAAATCACATCGCGAATTGAGTGCCGATTTGTAACAAGCATTGCCAGCCGGTCAATCCCGATGCCGATACCTGCAGCCGGAGGCATTCCGTAAGCAAGTGCCAAAATGTAGTCTTCGTCCATTACCATCGCTTCTTC
>DATLZX010000145.1:0-8803 GCA_035573795.1 Pyrinomonadaceae bacterium
GACTTTTTTATTGAGCTCGATAGCAATATGCTGCTGCTTGATACCTAGCTGTTCGAGAAGCGAGACTATCGTTTCCTCTTCCCTGACTTCGCGCACTTGTCCGTTGATGAAAACCTTCATTTTTCAACTCAACTGCCCAAAAGAAGATTTTCACTCAATGGACGGGAATCTGCAATCCGTAATCGGCATTAGAGGATTCTCTGGCAATGAAATAAATGATTCTCCGGCAATGACCGGAGTCCTAAGAAATTATGAGGATTCGCTATAACCTGAAAATTGTGGGATAAGGTTACCTGATTGTAGGAAGAGATTCTCTGTTGGATTTGTTTAGCAGTGATGGACTACGCGCCTTAATTCTACTTCTTCGCCGGCGTTCATTGCCCTTGCAAGCAATGCTGCCCGCCCCTCGCGAAAGACAGGAAACTGCAAATCAACCCTTGCAATTCCGTTATGATCAGTTCGCGAGTGGAAAATGACCGGCCTGAATGCAGAGCCCAGAATTTTAACCATTATCTGAGCATCCGGCACAACTTTACGCTCTGAGCCGCGGCAAACCAGAAAAATCACTGTGCGCTGCTCGCCGCCTTTGAATGTGGACTCACCAAGTATCTCTACAGTGAGCCGATTATGAGCCTTACGCTCTCGGCCCACTAATTCGCTGACCACCTCGACAGCTTCCGGCGGGACATAAATCGGAGCACTCTCGCCTGCAACGGGTTCATCTGTAGAAAGGTCTAGAATCTTACCTGTATCAGGCGTAAAGCTTTCTAATACAGGAAAATCGTCCGGTTGAAAAACCGCCTCTAATGTTTCGACTGACGCTGCAGTTTCTACCTTGCCCAGAGTGTTGCTGACAGATTTAACGGCAATACCGCCCTCTTTCGTACCACCGCTCATCCGTTTGAGGTCATCCAGCCTGCCTGTCTTGATAGCAGCACAAATAGCCCCATGCTGCTTGCGCAGCCGCTCTGCAAGCTCTTCTTCATTCACACCTGCTTCATAGGCCGTTCTTTTGCTGGCCAGTATCGTACCGCCGTCATAAACAAGCGTTACCAGAAGGGGCTTTGCAGGGCCTTTATCCTCGGTTTGAACGTGATAAATTTTGCCTTGAAATTCGATGTCAGTATTAAATCCTGTAATCACAGCGTTTAGAAGATGAAGATTTTAATCTCGGAAGGGACGGCAAAAGGCTTGAAAGTGCGGAAGTAATGCCGCCAGTTTTAAGGTATCACAACAATGTTTTGCACGTCAACGAATTTCATTATTCTGACTTTATTCACTTATAACTGAATATTTTCGTAAGTTTACTGCTAATGCTTTACTTATACCGGGATTTAACTGCAAAATTTGCTCATTTTTCAAGTTAATCGCAACCCTTGCTCTAATAGCTACCGAATAGATAAATGTAGCATTTAAGCTCATTCATTTTTCTTAGGTAAAAGATGTAAATTATTGACTTTCAAAAAATACGCTTAACCTTGACACTCCATAATCGCTTACCATACGATAAATTTTGAGTCAGACGTTTTCAAAATTTCGCGAGCTTAAAATAACCTTGCTGGTAAATGGGAGCAGTTTTGCCTCTTAGGGCAAAGCTTTGAATCAAAGATGTCGGATTTCAATTTAATGGATTATGCGCCGATTGCAGTTATGTTTATCGTTGCGGTCGGTTTTGCTGTCAGCCAGATACTAGTTACCCAACTAATCGGCCCGCGCAAACGCACGGCTACAAAACTAATGCCCTATGAATGCGGCAAAGACCCTGTAGGCGACGCCAGGGAGCGGTTCTCTGTAAAATTCTATACCGTGGCCGTAATTTTTCTTCTATTCGATATAGAAGTCTTGTTTATGATTCCATTTGCCGTAGCTTATAAATCGCTTCTGGCACTGGAAGCGGCCGGCGGCCCGCAGTTCGGGACGATTGCAATGATCGAAATACTTGTATTCATTGCCACTTTGGTAGTCGGCTTGATCTACGTCTGGAAAAAAGGAGTTTTCGATTGGGGTCTACAGGCAAGGGCCGAAGCTCGTTTTGAGGCAAAAGCCATGGCTCGCCGACGAAGAGAGATGGAATACAAAAAGGCTGCCTAGCATTGGCTTAGCCCTTGATAATCAAGGGTTAATGCATTTTTGCATGTTTAACTCGAGCTCGGCACTCAAGGCTTAATCGCCTTTTTAATTTGCAAAGTTGATTTGCCTGGTTAAACGACGAGCGGCAAGAGATTTTGGAAATGATCAAAGTCTTGATATTGGGCAAACTCGCAGAACGCGCAAAAATCAAATTCGAGGATTGAAAATGAAACAAATACTAATTGCTTTTGTCTGTTGCCTTTTATTCATAGTTTCCGCCGCGGCCCAGCCAGCCTACATCGAACTGCTGGATAGAATCGCTGCTTCCAGATTCAGGGATTCCATCCTTTTGGACAAATCTCCGGACAGTCAGATAGTGGTTATTAGCAATCAAATTGCGTTCAATGAATTATTGGAGAACAGCTCCGCCAGATCGAGCGCTTTTTTAGTTATGAGTGCTGGATGGAAGCAAGGCAGATCTGGTTTCATACTATTGAAAACCTGTATCTCTGCTTTTAATTATACAAATGATTTGCAGGAAGAGGACGCATTAACTATTGTAACCAAAAGCACTTCCAAAACTTTTCCAATCAAAGATTATAAGTTTGAAAAATCTTCGGACAAGGCTATTAAACGCCTTTGTTGGAGTATGGACTATGAATCATTTAGTCAGTTGATGAAACTAAAGCCGGTTAGATATGTCATTGGCTCAAAGCAAGTAGTTTTGTCAGCACAAACAGCTGATTTTTTGCAAGATTTTAATACCATGATTGAAAATTGATCTCCCGCTATGATTTTTGTAAAAGAAAATTATCTGCCTCGTGTTTACCCAACTTGGAAAAACAGTTTAGGCATTGATTAAAGAGGTTCAAAAAAATGGGTTTAGAAAGCAAATTGATTGACGCGCTGCCAGACGTTCTGACCGTCAAGCTGGATTCGGTTATAAATTGGGCGCGAAAGAGCAGCCTCTGGCCGGCAACATTTGGCCTTGCCTGCTGTGCAATCGAGATGATGAATACAGTTTCGGCACGCAATGACCTTTCACGCTTCGGAGCCGAAACGTTCCGTGCAAGCCCAAGGCAGGCTGATGTGATGATTGTTTCCGGGCGGGTTTCCAGAAAAATGGCTCCTGTTTTACGCAGGATCTACGACCAAATGCCTGAGCCAAAATGGGTTATTTCCATGGGAGCCTGCGCTACATCCGGCGGCGTTTTCGATAATTACGCGATCGTGCAGGGCGTTGACAAGATTGTCCCTGTAGATGTCTATATACCGGGCTGCCCGCCGCGCCCCGAGATGCTGGTTCATGCCATAACCATGCTGCAGGAAAAAATAATGCGTGAATCGCTGAAAGACAGGCGCGATACCGATGAAGATGAATCGAGGCTGGCAAGCGTGCCCGGGACGCTGCCTGTCACTGAAGGGACAAAACTTGAGGAAACTCTGGAAGCCGAGGTTAACGAAAAACAGGCCCCAAGGCCATACACGGTTCCATCAAGGCATGAGCGGCGCCGCTCTGCCTGATTTGTAAAAAGCCGCGCGCTGATTGCATTGATTTTGTGGGTTGGATATTTTGCCAGAATGCAGTAAGCCTGACATTTCTTAACCCTTTATTTGATTGATTTGCAGCTTTTTCTCACAACGTTTTTTGCTGTGCCAAAGCATCCCTGATTTTTTACCGGCGTCAAAAGAATTTTTATGACCGAAGCATTGCATAAATTTGTAGATCAGTTGAAAGGCTTTGATCCGCAGGCCGTAGCAGATGTAAAAGACCACCTTGGCGAGGTAACCATTTTCGTCCCAAGGGAAAAAATCGTCTCCGCCTGCAACTTTTTGAAAACTGAGTGCGAATTCGATTTATTGGCTGATCTTTGCGGGTGCGACCGAGGCCCCGAGGAAGAACCAAGATTCGAAGTAAACTATCACCTTTTTTCGACAAAGCATTATAAGAGGCTGAGATTAAAAGTGCTGCTCAGTGAGGAAGATCCGCATGTGGAAAGCGTTACCAGCGTCTGGAAGACTGCCAACTGGCATGAAAGGGAAACCTTTGACCTGCTAGGGATAATCTTTGACGGACACCCTGACCTGAGACGTATCTTACTGCCCAGCGATTTCGACGGGCACGCTCTGCGGAAGGATTATCCTTTACGCGGCTACGAGCCCTACAGTATGAACTGAGCGGATATTACAAAGATTAGCCCCATAAGAGTTTTGTTGCGAACAAATTGATGATTTATGGCAACCAGGCCCGAAGAAATTACGATAGACAATGAGATTCTAGACCCGGCTCTTGAAACGCAAATGACGCTTTCAATGGGCCCGCAGCATCCCTCGACACACGGTGTTTTAAGGCTGGACCTTCGCCTTGACGGAGAACTTGTCATCAAAGCCACTCCGGATATCGGTTACCTGCATACCGGAATGGAAAAGCTCTTTGAATATAAAAAATACCAGCAGGGCATCGTAATCACGGACAGAATGGACTACCTGAACCCGCTCGGCAATAACCTCGCCTATGTTATGGCGGCAGAAAAATTGCTTGGGCTCGAGATTCCCGAAAGGGCACAGGTTATCAGGGTCTTGATGTGCGAACTACAGAGAATCGCCTCGCACATGGTCTGGCTCGGCACTTCTTGCCTCGATATAGGGGCAATGACGCCCTTCTGGTTTACATTCAAGGAACGGGAAAAAATCCTGAATATTATAGAATCAGCCTCGGGCGGGCGTATGACGCCGAGCTATTTCAGGATCGGAGGCCTGATGATGGATCTGCCGGCAGGCTTTGAAAACCGGGTCAGGCAATTCCTGGAAAATTTCCCCGATGCTTTAGAAACCTTCGACACGCTGATAACGAACAATACCATCTGGCAGAGCCGGACACGCGGCATCGGCATTATTTCGAAGGAAGATGCCATTGACTGGGGATTGACCGGTCCATCCCTACGCGGCAGCGGGGTCGAGCTTGACATCCGCCGTGCCAATCCCTATTCAGGCTATGAAACCTACGATTTCGACATCCCAACCGAGCCTGACGGCGATGTATGGTCGCGTTTTAAGGTAAGAATGCGCGAGCTTCGTGAATCGCACAAAATCGTCAGACAGGCTCTGGAACGCCTAAAACCCGGCCCGATAAAAGCAGATGCACCAAAAGTTGTGTTGCCCGACCGCGACGATATGCGAAAGCACATGGACTCTCTGATCCATCATTTTCTAATTGTTGCTGAAGGGTTTAATGTGCCGCCAGGCGAGGTTTATCATTCGATCGAGGCTTCAAAGGGTGAGCTTGGGGTTTATATGAAATCCAACGGCGGCCCGAAGCCTGAACGCGTGCATTTCCGGGGCCCGAGTTTTGTCAATCTTTCTGCGCTTCCCGTAATGGCAGAGGGCGAAATGATTGCTGACGTGGTCGCAATCATCGGCAGCCTCGATATTGTTCTGGGTGAAATTGACCGATAGAACAGACTCTAACAAATAAGGCTATTCTATCAGCTATCCACTCAGAATAAAGACGCAGAACCTGATTTTTCGCTTTTAAGATTAGATTTGTATATGGCAGCTGCTACACCGACAACTTATACAGACCAAGTAAAATATACGGATGAAATAGCGGAGTTTTCTCCGGAAGTCATCGAAGAAATGCGATCGCACCTGAAAAAATATCCGCCCGGCCGCAGCCGCTCTGCCTTGATCCCGCTGCTTTTCGTCATACAACGTGAACGCGGATATATAGATAATCCGGGCGTCAATTTTCTGGCGAAATTCCTTGGTCTTGAAGTTACGGACGTTTGGGAGACTGCAACTTTCTATTCGATGCTGAATTTGCGTCCCGTCGGCCGTCACCATATCCAGATTTGCAAAACGCTATCCTGCAAAATTATGGGAGAGCCCGAAATAACCGAGCATATCTGCTCAAGACTCGGTATCAAACCCGGCGAGACGACGCCGGACGGCAAATTCACCGTTTCGCTCGTAGAGTGCCTGGGAAGCTGCGGCACGGCTCCGATGATGCAGATAGGCTTTGATTATTACGAAAACCTGACCAAAGAAAAGGTTGATGAAATCCTCGACTCTTGCGATTGATTTAGGAATTTGATTTTTTCAGACAGGCAGGAAGTAAAGCCTGCTTTTTGATTCTATGGAAATTAAGGCAATTGGCTGCGAACCGCTTCAATTAAAGCGGATGCACATCGAAAATGGTCATACACTCAAGGTTTATCAGGAAACCGGCGGCTATGAGCCGCTGAAAAAAGCCCTGAAAATGGCTCCGGCCGATGTAATCGAAGAAGTCAAAAAATCTGCCTTGAGAGGACGAGGCGGTGCCGGTTTTCCTACCGGACTGAAATGGTCTTTTGTCCCGAAAGATTCTCCTAAACCAAAATACGTCGTCTGCAATGCCGACGAATCCGAGCCCGGCACTTTCAAAGACCGTTACCTGCTGGAACGCGACCCTCACGCGCTGATCGAGGGAATGATAATTGCGGGCTGGGCACTGGGCGCCAGCACCGGCTATATCTACTATCGCGGCGAATACCGCTACCTGATAGACATAATGGAGCGGGCTTTGGCAGAGGCCTATGATGCAGGGCTTTTAGGCGAGAATATCCTTGGCTCCGGATTTTCGATGAATATCTACACACACACGGGCGCCGGAGCCTATATCTGTGGTGAAGAGACGGCTCTGCTTTCTTCCTTGGAAGGCTTCCGCGGCCACCCCAGAATGAAGCCGCCCTTTCCGGCCGTCGAAGGGCTCTATGCCTGCCCAACCGTTGTAAACAATGTTGAAACACTTACAGCAGTGCCGCAAATCATCGAAATGGGCGGAATCACCTGGCGCGACCTCGGCACGGAAAAAAGCGGCGGCACCAAGCTTTGGTCAGTCAGCGGACATGTAAAACGCCCCGGAGTTTATGAGCTGCCCATGGGTTACGCCGATATGGAAAAGTTCATAATGGAAGACTGCGGCGGTATGCTCCGCAATGATAAAAAGCTGAAGGCGGTCATTCCGGGCGGCTCCAGCGTTTACATAATGAATGCCGAGCAGATAATCGGTAAAAAGGTAACAATGGATTACGAAGGGCTTGTTGAGGCCGGCTCGTCGGTCGGATCCGGAGGCTTCATCGTAATGGATGAAACTGTTGATATTGTCGAATCAACTAAAAATCTTTCTGAATTTTACAAACACGAATCCTGTGGCTGGTGCACCCCCTGCCGTGAGGGTACGGACTGGATCGTAAAAATTTTCGATCGGATATGGGCCGGCGGAGGCCGACCTGAAGATGCACAGCTTTTGCTAGATATCGTGGACAATATCGAGGGTAAATCGTTTTGCCCGCTTGGCGATGCCGCTGCATGGCCTGTCCAAAGCGCTATCAAGCGATTTCCCGAAGATTTCAAAAAATGGATTGCAAAAAACGGGGGAAATTAAGCATCGCTGCAAGAGCCACCGGCTTGCTGTCCAAATAAGCTGATATTTTATAAACCTTTGGAGGTAAGCTATGGTATTGCAGACGTTGCGGAACTTTTTAGCTACTCTTGCATTTGCTGCATTTGCGGTAATTTGCAGTTTCGCTCAACCCGGTGTCCTCGTCAGCTCGACAAAGGTCGGCACGATATCTGCCGCAGATTTCAATCAGAGGCTAAAAAAGCTTTACGGCGAGGCCTCTCCTGCGGAAATTGATGGATCTTTGAATCTTTACAAGGTTACCTATCGCTCGCTCGATGTTAACGGTAAAAGCACCATTCTGTCCGGCCTGGTGGTAATTCCGGAAAATGGCGCTCCAAACGGGCTGATTGTCTTCAATCACGGTACGATGGTATGGAGAAAAGCTTCTCCCTCGATGTATCGCGGTGAGGACAAGGATTCGGAGGTACAATACGCAATCCTGGCATTTGGCTCGGGCGGGTACGCAATTGCGATGCCCGACTACATCGGCCTGGGAGATCACAAGGCAAACGCTCATCCTTTTCCGGCAAGCGTAGTAAATGCCCGAGCCGGTATTGATCTGATCAGGCCTGCACGCGAAATTGCCCGCCGAGGCCGTTTAACAGTCGGAAGGCAGCTTTTCATTACCGGATACTCTGAAGGCGGCGGAGTGGCAATGGCGCAAACGCGTCTGCTAGAGCAAATGAGCAACCCCGATTTTCGGGTTACCGCATCGGCACCGCTAGCCGGCCCATATGACCTGTCAGGAACCACAATAGATTTTCTTTCCAACAGAAATACTGACCAGGTCGGGTTCTTGGTACGCTGTTACCTTATCGGCTACGCCGTACATTCATTGAGCAAGAATAGCGGTATAAATGTCTCAGATTATTTCAAGCCGGCTTTGCGGCTGACCATCAATCTGGCTTATACCGGCAATGTTTCGGATGACGATATCCTAAAGCGGTTGGGAGTTACGACGGTCCTTATGCGGGCTAATAATGACATGTTCAATGTTATAACACCGCGATTCAAACAGGTAATCGAGTCGAGGAATCAGCGGGATCCGCTGATAAAGCTGCTTAAAGCAAACGATACATTCGATTGGTCTCCGCAAAACCCGATGCTGCTGGTGGCCCTCGCTACGGATACTGTCGTAGATCCAAGAAACACGGACGTTGCCTTTCAGACAATGCGGCGGCGGGGGGTCGGCCGAAATATTTTAAGGAAATCAATTATTCGCAATGGCAGCCTGAACCATCTGACAGCAATGCCCGAATCGCTTCTGAGGGCACGGCTCTTTTTCGATCG
>DATLZX010000146.1:0-4597 GCA_035573795.1 Pyrinomonadaceae bacterium
GAATTTATCCGCCTTGACCTTGACGGTGTATTTGCCCGGCGCAAGGCCGTTGATGCTGAACTCACCGCGTTGGTTAGAAACTGCGGTTTTGGTAGAACCATTCTGGCCAACAACGGTAATACTTGCACCGACTACTACAGCGCCAAGGGCATCTTGCACCTGTCCGGTAATGCTGCCCGGCCGCTGAGCCTGTGCAGCTCCAACCAATGCCAAAGATAGAAAAATAAATATGATACCGTTAATAATTTTCTTCATTTTGAAACTCACCAATAGTAATCTGATCCCAATCAATCCGAGATAGTCAGATAGTAATTATTAAAAAGCAGGTTATTTTACCGAGCCGAATAAAACCTGATTTATTCGTGCAAAGATTAATTGCCGAAGTCGAAGCCCTCAAGGCCGGGGATAGTGAAATTGCCCAGGGCGTTGCGCGAGCCGGCAGCGGCATTGCGTGCCTGCAACATCGTCAGAATTGGCCCGATGCCTGCCAGTACCTTGATTGCCGGCACTTTGTCATTAACTGCGGTTTTTGAGCTGGATACGGCAATAACATCGCCTATTTTGAGGTCTTCGAGCTTAATTGCCGGGAGCCTTTCATAAAGATCGTCTATGCCGCCCCGCGGGCCATTCATTCTCATGGGCTGGCCATTTGGCGGCCCGCCTGCCGTAGGCTGCTCGCCGGCGGGACGCTGCGGCGGAGGCGACTGACCCTGTCCGCCAGCAGGCCTAATCATCATTGCGCCGCCATTCTGCCCGCCGCCAAACTGTGCAAAGCGCTGCATCATCTCTTCAGGAAACTTCTTTATTTGAGAGAAATTTCTTAGCTCAATAATGTATTCTTTTTTATTTTTCTGATCCTCAAGGACTATTTCATTTTTCGAAGGATCTATTGATTTGATTATTCCTGCGATGGTCTGAAATGAGCCGGTCAAAATCTCTTCCGCGGTAAACTCAGTCCCGTCAGCACTGCGTTCGCCAACTGCCCGAAGCGAGTCGCCTGGTTTGATCTCGGAGATCGAGCTTTCGCGTGCTTCCGAATAAGCAATGGAATTCGGAGCATACCGTTTATAAATTGCTGTCGGATTTGGCTTTATCTTGACTCGGGTAGTCCCCATCAGGCCGCTGACATCAATCGAGACGGTATTTTCAGCCATATTCACCTCTGCCACCTTGCCTGAGATTCCTCTGGTTACCCAACGCTCATTCTCGCGGGCACGCTTTTGGGCAATCTCCGATTTTGACATCAGGTAAACCGTCCTTGCAGTAAGTCCTCCTGCTTGCGCGGCCGGAAGGCATGAAACTACTACTTTATCCCCGGCTTCAATAGCCGAAAACTCGACGTTTACGGCCGCAGCCAGCTTGGGATTGTCGGGCGGGACTTTTTTATATTCTGTAGTGCCGGTTATAGAGGCTTTCGATTCGCCGTCTTTGGTTTTTACCGAAATAGAGTCAGAGGAGACCGCAGTTACTTCTCCAATGAGATAAACCGGTTTTTGAGCTGTGTCCTGCCCGCGTGTAAATAGATTGCCAAGGGCAATCAAAATAATCAGACCAAGATAGTAGTAGATTTTTGGATATATCATTGCTGCTTATGGTTTATGTTTGATCAAGCTTTAAAAAAATTTTATTTTGTTTTACAAGATGAATCTTACTTTAAAAACTTTCGAACTTTTGACTCATCCGGATTTATTAAACGCCTGCAATTGCTATTTTGTTTAATTATTTGGGTTTGCAGTACTTAAATTTGTTTACTCTCGCCTCTATATTCAGTTACAAAAAGTAATTCCACTGTAACCTAAGACGAAAATTTTATACTCTAGGTTTTGCTTTGGATGTAAATTTTTGTAAGAAAGGGAAATACAATGTTAGCGCGTTGTAGAACCGAGCTTGACTGCCGTACCAAAACCCACCGCAAATGCTGCAAATAAAGCAATTAACCAAGCTACAGGAACGCTTAAAATTACCGTCATGGCAAGTATTCCAATTGCGGCAGTTGCAGCATCGTTTGAATCTGCAAAGCTTGAAAATCTGTTGGATAACAGTTTACCTAAATAAAGATGCAGCGTTGCCCTGCCGAATATGTAAACCAGAAACAGCAGGAAAAAAATCAAAAGCCAGACAACCGCACCGAAACTATCCGGCAGTACCAAAGAAGCTAAAATTGCAATTATAAAAAGCAAAGACAATCCGGCAATGCCGAGACTCAAGACCCTGTACTTATTCGACCGTAAAACATACACTGCCCTGCTCATCGCACCCGGAGCAATGGTTGCAATGCCCAAAGTAACCAGAAACCAGAAAATCATCGAAATCGCTTTGGCGGCCAGTGCCTTAGGGGTATATGAAGGCCATAAAAGCGATTTTGGATTTGTTACTGTCTCGCGAATTTCATCTTCGAAAATGTTTATAACAGTTGTTTGTTTATCAGGCTGCCTAAGTGGGGCTAGATCGTCTGTCTTGTACTTTCCGCCTATTACAATTACATCTCCGCCAATATAACCGCCGGTTTTTTGATGGATGTTTCCGCCAATTACACCGACGTCCCCTGAAACCGCACCATTTATTTCGACATCGCCTCCCAAAACAAAAACCTCTCTGGCTTTTCCACGAATTTCAACATTTTTCGAAACGGTTACAACCTGCATTTCGGCGGCGTCGTTTACAATGAGCTGATTGCCCACTTCGTCTTGAGTAATCTCGATTGCATAAGAATTTATAGAGAGGGACAGTAGAAAAACTGATACCGTAAAAATGCTGATAAGAAATGTGCTCGAAAAAGGGTGACAGAAAAGTCCCCCGCAGAGCTTTTTGGGAATAGAGGGCGACATTGCTAAAGCTACTAGTCCAACATTGTAATTTGCATTATCTGCCACGGTTAAAGAGCCTCGATCTCCCAAAAAGTAAAATGCAGATTATAAACAGGCTGAATAATAGAAAGTTTGCAAGGCCACCGAAATAGCTTGCTGCAATCAGTTTGGTCAAAACCGTTATTGATTGGGCGGCATCAAATGCAAGATGCAGGATCAGCCCAAAAACATTCAACACGACCTCTGCTAGGAGGGTTTGCCCCGTTACCGGCCAAGTGAAAATAAAGTCGAATAGCAGTAAAGAAACAATCAGAATTCCCGAAACTAAAAGTATCAAAGACAAAAGATTACCTCTGAAACCCTTTACCGTGCTGGTGGTCCGGCACATCAAATAGTCTGAAAAACTTTCAGCAACCAGGTCTTTATTTTTGTAAGCAAAAAGTTCTGAAAGAGCATTTACGAGCCTTTTTTGCGAATTCAGCTCGCTCATGCAGTCTTGGCAGCTTAAGAGATGTTTTTCAACGGCAGCTTCGGCTTGCGGCTCAAGCTCACCGTCAATATAAGCTGAAATTAACTCGATTTTGCAATCCATTAAAAATCCTAGACTTAGCTTGATTTACAATCTGCTAAAACATCCTAAGCTTTATACGCAAAAGCTCGGTAACAGGTTTAACCCTGCGGTAAAACCCTCAATCAGCAGCTTCAGCTGTTTTGAAGTGAGGAAAAGTGAGGCGCAAAACTGATGAAAAAAACCGGATTTGACTTAAAAGAGGTCAGATTCCATTGAATCCGCGTTTGATAAGCATTTCCCGCATAAGCTCTCGGGCCCTGAAAAGGCGGTTTTTTACTGTTCCAAGCGGCAGGCCGGTAATTTCGGCTATCTCGTCATAGCTGAGTTCCTGTGAATGCCTTAGGATAATCAGCTCCCTGTAAACGGCGGGCAGGTTTCTTACAACTGCTTCAAGCTCATTGCGCCATTCCCTGCGCTCTCTTTCAGCCTCAGGCCCGGCGGCCGGGCTTTCCAAAACTATTTGCTGAGAGCCGTCAGCATTCTCTGCCTCGATGCTTTGTAGGTTTGATGAATTACGCCGCAGAAAATCAACGGCAGCATTATGAGCAATGCGGTAAAGCCAGGTTGAAAATTTGAACTCGCTGCTATATTTATCCAGCGAATTGAAAACTTTAATGAACACCTCTTGCGAGACGTCCAGGGCCGCTTCATAGTCACCAAGCATTCTGAAGACGTAGCTGATAATAGGACGCTGATATCTTTGAACTATCAGTTCGAAGTCATCCGAGCTTCCTTTAATTGCCCTTGCAATCAATTCCTGATCGGCAAGAGCAAGTTGGTTTCCTGTAATGCCCTCTTGCGGCATAGTTTTCAGAGCTTGAAAATCGGTACTTAAGTAAGTTTGCCCCGAAAACCACGAAAAATTCAACAACAGGCCTGTAAAGATTCGTAAAGCAGAGCGGTAAAAAGTTATACGATCAGTTGAAGACAACCTATCTGATGAAGTTTATTTATTCCAACTTAAAGTCAAAAACAAATAGCCTTTGGCATTACAAAAAAGCAGGCTGCTGCGGGCAGCCCTCATTTTGTAAATCTCTATTATTTGTAATGTTATTTGTAATGCAAGGAGTCAGGCTAGAGCCTGCGCGGCCAGGGCCGAAGGAGCAGCAAGGCGGTTGAATGGCATTCCCGGCGGCATTTCCAGCCCTATATGGTAGTTGGAGATAATTTCAACTTCTCGGCCCAACGCCTCACGGCAAACATTTTTCACATTTTCTGC
>DATLZX010000147.1:0-2314 GCA_035573795.1 Pyrinomonadaceae bacterium
TCCGGAAGCGAACGCTTTGGGCATCTCTAATTTAATCTCTATTTTTCCGATTGGTGAAAGAGAGGCATAAACACCGTTGGCTAATGGTATTAAATTCAGCTCCTGGCCTGAAACCGATTTAGCAGCAACCTGTAATCGCCCGTTAAAGCGTGACTTATGAAAATCTAGACGCTGCGCCCCCGTAGTAATGATCCCTTCCGGAATAGTAATTTCCGCTTTTGCCAAGCAGTCTTTGTTTATTTCAAGAAAAGCTTTCAGCCCGGAGTGAGAAAGCGGCAAAATGTTAAAAGTCGGAGCCTGAAAATGATTATTAGATAAAACTTGCAAACTCCCGGTATATGGAATTTGCAAAGCAGAAGGGATTCGAAAATTATGGTGATGATCTGCTAAACCTATATCTTTCAATGGTTTGCTAAACTTTATCACATTGAAGACATTTATTTTCTGAAAGCCCTGATTCGCTGTTTGCTCTTCGCAGTTTAGATTGCCGCTGCATTCAGGCAAGCCGTTTGCTGATGCCGGCCGGCATACAATTACATTACAGATAATTGACACAAAGCAGCTTATGGCAATAAACTTACTTACTGCACCTTGACCTAATTCTTTTTTGAAAAGCTCGGTTTTTTGGAGTCTCGGCATGGGACTGATGAAAATATTATTTTACGCCATTGTAATTGTTTTAAGCCTGCTTTTTCTGGGGCGGTTTTTTCTATCTGAAAACACCGAAAAGTTAATTTTTGGGTAAACTCATCTACCTACCTTAAACTAATCATTTAATTCTTCCTAATCAGGCAAAACCATAACAAAACTTTTTAATCTAACTGCCGGCGGCAGGATTTTCGGCTTTGTAATTTTGCATTTTTCGGACATAATCACATTTGGCGGCTGAGTATTTTTGCCGCCTTTAATTATTTATGGCAGATAAAATTTTGATTAAACGCGCTCTGCTGAGTGTTTCTGACAAAACCGGACTGGCAGAGTTCGCCAAAAAACTCTCAGAATTTGGAATTGAACTTATTTCAACCGGCGGTACGGCCAAAATTCTTCGTGCCGAAGGGCTGCAAGTGAAAGATGTTTCAGAAGTTACAGGATTTCCAGAAATGATGGACGGAAGGGTTAAAACCCTGCATCCAAAAATTCATGGAGCACTGCTGGGAGTCAGATCGAACCCTGCCCATATTGAATCAATGTCCCGGGCCGGCATTGAACCTATTGACCTAGTAGTTGTAAACCTTTATCCCTTTGAAAAAGTTTCTGCCGACAGCGGCTCTGAACCTGCCGAAATCATTGAAAACATTGATATTGGCGGTCCGGCAATGATTCGTTCGGCTGCAAAAAATTTTGAGAGCGTGGCTGTAGTTACCGAGCCGAAATTTTACAACCTGATCATCGAAGAGCTTCTGGTAAACAACGGAGCCCTTGGACTTGAAACCAGACGAAACCTTGCATTGCTTGCCTTTGCTAAGACTGCTTCCTATGATTTGAATATTTCATCCTGGCTCGCGACACAGTTAAACGAAAACGATTTATCCTTATTGGAGGAGCATAATCCGTTATCTAAATTTCAGATAATCTTGCCCTCGCCTCAGGAAACCGAACCGGCACAAGGCGCACCAACTGAAAAATCGCTCCCGCAGGAGCTTGTAATTGAAGCGCAAAAGTCACTGGATCTGCGATATGGTGAAAATCCGCATCAAAGGGCGGCTCTCTATTCATACGGAACAGGCTCCGGCGCTGCTAACGCTGTTTTACTAAGCGGTAAGCAGATGTCTTTCAATAATTTTATTGACCTTGATGCTGCCATTCAGCTTGTAGCTGAGTTTTCAGATCCTGCTGCAGTAATAATTAAACATACTAATCCGGCAGGTGCTGCAATTGGCTCTTCACCTGCTGAAGCTTACAGCCGCGCCCTAAGTTGCGATCCTGTTTCGGCTTTTGGCGGCATTGTAGCTTTCAACAGGCGGTTGGATGCCCGGACTGCAAACCGCTTGACGGAAATTTTCCTCGAGATAGTTGCAGCCCCATCATTTGATGAAGATGCCCTAGAGCTTCTCAAATCCAAAAAGAATTTGAGAATATTGCAGGTTGAATTTGAAGGTAATCAGCAAAAGTACAATTTTTTCAATAACTTGGAGGTCAAACAAATTTCTGGCGGCTACCTTTTGCAGGACAAAGACCACCTTGACTTTTCGCCCGAAGAACTAAAAGTGGTTACCCAAAGGCAGCCAACCGAAGACGAGCTCAATTCAATGCTGTTTGCATGGAAAGTTGCAAAACACACCAGATCTAACGCCATCGTCATTGCTGACAGATT
>DATLZX010000148.1:0-6995 GCA_035573795.1 Pyrinomonadaceae bacterium
ATAGTTTTAGCTGTTTTTGCAGGTTTTTCTGCGGGCTTACGTGATTTTTGTGCAGGAATCTGTTTGAACATACCGAACAATATGAATACGGTTAAAGAGGCAAAGAGCAAATTCAGGGCAGTTTTTCTAGCGGCAAATTGAGTAGTCATATTTTTTATTTTAGATGGCTTATTCTACTATGGAATCTGGGGCATCCGAAATCACTACAGGCCGTTTCCGCCAGCTGCAACTATTTACGGCCGCTGCAATTGGTTAATTGCTTATTCGCTTCTAATTACGGATTCAAGTGATTTTGGTTGCCGGCACAAGTGATTATTTTTTTTATCGAATGGGATTGATGCAAAACGAGGCAGTAAATAGCAGTCAGTCAGAGCCGATCAATGAGCAGGCACACCGGGCAGATGAGAAGCTGTTGTCCCGTCCGTTGATAATAATCTTTTTTACAGTGTTTATTGACCTTTTGGGATTTGGGATCGTCCTGCCGCTGCTTCCATTTTTCGCTGAACATTTTGGTGCAACGCCGATAGATGTCGGCTTTCTGATGGCGATTTATTCTGTAATGCAGTTCGTCTTTGCCCCGATCTGGGGTTCGCTGTCAGACAGGATCGGGCGAAGGCCGGTTCTTTTTTTCTCGATTCTGGGTGCAGCCGTCGGGTATTTGATTCTGGGGCTGGCCGGCTCGCTCTGGATGCTTTATGCGGGAAGAGTACTGTCTGGCATAATGGGCGGAAATATATCTGCCGCTCAGGCGTATATTGCAGATATCACGACTCCAAAAAACAGGGCTCGCGGAATGGGGCTTTTTGGGATGGCTGCCGGGCTCGGCTTTGTTTTCGGGCCGGCACTGGCCGGTGTATTGACAAGAGTAAGTGAAAATACCCCATTTCTGTTTGCTAGCGGCTTGAGCATTTTGAATGCTTTATCGGTTGCACTGTTTTTACCGGAGTCATTGAATAAAAATCCTGATACAGGAAAAAAAGTCAGCCGCTCCCGCCTTTTTCTTTTGAGAGGTGCGCTTAGCGGGAACCGTTTTTCTTTGATTACGGCCGAATACCTGTTAGTGATAACAGCATTTTCGATTTTGACAACCGCTTTTGCTTTTTATATGGGCTTCAGCTTCGGCTATGGAGCTGAGCAAACGGGTTATTTATTGGCATTTATCGGTATTCTTTCAGCATTTTTTCAGGGAGTGGTTTTCAGCGCTTTGGCAAAGCGGTGGGGCGAAGCAACCTTGGCCTTGATTGGTGCCGCTGCAATGGCTGCCAGCCTGTTCATTGTGCCATTTGTAAACGCGCAAAATGGCGGGCTAACGGCTCTTCTTTTGGGAATGGGAGTTTTTGCGCTCGGAAGCGCCCTGTCTAATCCGTCTTTGACCAGCCTTGGGTCAAAAACGGCTCCGGCTGAATTTCAGGGAAGCGCTCTGGGCATAATACAGTCTGCCGGCAGCCTTGCCAGAGTTATCGGGCCCGTACTATGCGGGTTTTTACTCAATAACCGAAGCAATCAGGTTGACCAGGCCACGCTGACAAGAACTTTCCTAACGGCTGGTTGCGTGATGATACTTGCCGTACTGATCGCTTTGAGGTTTATTACACTTGATGCAGAGAAGTAAGCGGGTAAGAAAAAATTATTTTCAGTAGCGGCCTTGATAACTTGCTGCTGGAAAATCAGCTGATCGCTCTTTGGCGGGTTTTATTTGCGGCAGGGAAGGATAGTATGAATGTTGTCCCCTCGCCTTTATTGCTGAAGGCCTCGATCGTCCCGCCATGTTCCTGAACAATTCCGTAAGTTACCGCAAGTCCGAGCCCGGTCCCGTTTCCTACTCCCTTAGTTGTAAAAAACGGGTCGAAGATCTTGCCTAGATTTTCGGGTTCGATACCGCAGCCGGTATCGCTGACTTCTATCTTGATTTCGTCAGGCTCGACAAATCTGGTCCGCAGCGTGAGCCGTCCGCCATCTGTCATTGCATCTCTGGCATTCAATATCAGGTTTGTAAACACTTGCTGTAGCTTTCCATTGTTGCCAAAGACAGGAGGCAGGTAATCGGCATAATCCCGGATCAATTCTATCTGTGATTTCCTAAGCTGGGGCTCGAGCAGTTGCAGAGTATCATCCAGCAACCGGTTTATGTCCAGATCGTTTGATTCACTGACGCTGCCGATTCTGGAGAAGTTTAGTAGATTGCTGACAATGTTAGAGGCTCTTTCGGTTTGCCGCTGCATTTTTCTCAGCAGTTCATGTTTGGGGTCAGTCTCCGGGATCATGTTGAGCAGCATTTGAGTGTAGCTGGAAACACCGGTCAGCGGTGTATTTACTTCGTGAGCTACCCCGGCGGCAAGTAGTCCGATGCTTGATAATTTCTCGCTCTGTTGGAGTGTTTCCTCGAATTTGACCCGAGAGGTTACGTTTTCAAGAACTACGATTGCTCCCGATTGTGCGGTAGAAACCGAGCGCAGCGGGGCCACCGAGACATTTACAATCAGGCGGTTGCCGCGCGAATCAACCGTCCGCATCTTGTAGGCATTACGGGTTTCAGTAAGGTGCCATCTTGATTTGCCGAGAATGTTATTAAGGTCGTATGCAAAAGCCTCGTCGAAGATTTCCTCAACGCGTTTGCCTAGAATTTCGCCGCGGCGGAAGGCCATCATTTCCTCGAACGTGGTGTTGCATCGAAGGATTCTGCCTTCCTCATCCACTGCAAGCAGACCGACATTTACTGATTCGACAATTGATTCATTGAACTCTTTAAGCAGCGAGAGTTCGAGTGTTTGCCTCTGCTGTTCCTGGTATAGCAGGCTGTTTTCAATAGCTACAGCAATGTAACCGGACAAGCTGCGTAAGATTTCAAGGTCTTCGGATGAAAGCAGCGAGCCATCCTTGGCTCTGCCGAGGCCGATTACCGCAACCATCTTGCTTCGGACAACGCAGGGCACGAAATAATGCAGCTCCTGCCGAAGCTGTGGAATGCGGCCGCCATTGCTTGCAGCATCATTGGCAATAGCGTTTGAATGATTTCCCGATGCCGGAAGCGGCACGCTTTCTGTTAAGGCGTTTTCGTTGGTGGGCACGCTTTGTGTAATATTTTTCTCTTCAGAACCGTTTGCAGCTATGGCCTGTCGCCTGGAGGCGTAAAAGTCTTTGTCAATTGCGGAGTCAATTGCGCTTGAATGCTTGGATCCGCTTTCGGATATGTGTCCGGCCGATTTGTAAACGCTGAAGGGAAGCGTTCTTGCTTCGCCGGTTGGCTCATTTTCGAGCATTTCGATTTCATCAGCGCGGACCACTCCCCGGCCGGCAGATTTCTGCCTGATCATGTTTTTGAAATCGGCCGGGATTGAATAATCATCGCTCAGACCGATTTTTTTTGCGATTCGGAAACCGGATTGCGTAGAGCCGTCCTCGACAAAAACGGCCAGCCGCTCGACGTCCAGCACTTGTTCCAGCCTTTCGGTCAGTGCATCGAGCAAGGGCTCGAGTGCGGTAGTTGCCGAAAGAGTCCTGCCAAAATCTATCAGTCCCTGCCTCAAATCGTACTTGGTGCCATAGAAATAGCGGTCAGCCCTTTCCTGCAGGTAATTTTTAAGCGGTTCGCTGAGCATGACGATTGCTGCCATCGCAATGACTGCGATCAGCGCCCTGAGTGTAATCTCGGTTGTGGATAGATCTCGGCCGAGTGCAAGAAATACCAGGCCGAGTGCCACGGCGCCTATCATCATCGCAATGGCAATCGTTGTAGCGGCATAAACAAGTGCCCTGCGAACAACTATGTCAACATCCATCAGGCGGTATCGGACTACAGAATGGCCGAAGCTCAATGGAATCAACGCCAGCGGCAGCGTCGTCAGCGCCGAGGTGAAGGTATCATTTGGCAAAGATACGAACTTGCGGGCGATCTCGACAGCAAGAATAGGCAGCACGGAAGCAAAAGTTCCCCACATTGCCCATTTCAATCTTTGCTTTACAAGCACCTGGCGGTTAGTGAAGAACCGCCATATCAAAAAGGCTGAGCCTAGAGAAACTCCCGCAACGAAGTGCAGCATTAAGGCTTGGTTTAGCAGCCTGAGCAGCCCGAAGCCGCCTGCAAGCCAATGTAAAACGGTGGCCAAAGCCTCTACGGGCAGCAATGCTCCCAAAGTAAGGATCAAATCTGCCAGAGTCAGCAAGGCTGCCGGCAGATAGATCAAAAGTGTCCGCCAGGGCTTTTTATCAAAAACCTCGCTTCTGACCGGATAGCGAAGGCAAAAATGCAGAAAAAGCGGGACAAAGAAAGCGAACGCAATGTCATCCAGGAGGCTGACGGCAAGATCAAAGTCCTGCTCCAGGCCAATAGATCGGTAAACATGAAAAACGAATGCCGCAAGGCAAACGTTGGCAAAATGAAGGACAAACGGCGAGTGGCTGCCCTGTTTAAGCAGGACAAAAAGCCCTACGGCCAGCCAGACAAGCCCAACTATGGAAAGAAAGATTATTGACGGCGTCCAGCGAGGCAAAGAATCAATATTTTTTAGGTCAGCGTAATAGTAATTGTTTGAGAAGCTGTAACTTGGGCGTTGATAAAAGTAAGTCAGGCTGCCACCGCTGCCTGCTGCCTCGATATAGAGCGGGACATCGGCTGAGCTTGTAACCTCCTCAAACTTTTGCCCGTCAAGACTTATTGCAATTAGCCGGTCGCCGCGGGCGATTCCGGCACGGGCTCCGGCAAGGCCCGGAATTACCTTGTCTGCGAAAACCTGGCCATTTTTATCTACCCAAAGCACGCCATCAGTCGGCGGCAAGGGGTAAAAAGCACGCTGCAAAAGGTTTAGGGCACCACCGGCAAAAAGCAAAGCGGCAGTTACCAACCAAATCAAACTCCAGCGTGTAATAACCTTTGTTTTCACCTGATTATGGGTAGACCACTCCGAGCTTTTTCAACGCAATAATTATACCCGTCAGAAGCTCTTCGGTCAGTATCTTTAAATATATGAAAAAAGGATATTTAATTAAAGACTTTTGATTTTGCCGGGTGATAATGACCGAATAAAAATCCATTTTTTCGGCTTTAGATACGAGATTTTGGATATTCGCTGCCGGTCTTCTACTAATAATATGGCCAGTGTTTTCTATGGTTTAGCAGCGGCAAAGTAGTGATATCGGAAGAAATGAATACTTGTTCTGGCGCTTTTACCTCAGGAGATTACAAATGGATAAACGGCTTAAAAAAGGACCTTTATTCCGCCTCTAAGACTTCTTCCCGCACCATAAAGCCGCAGGGTCCCTTCATCAGTATTATAGGCATTTTGCCTGTCAAGGAGGTTTCTTGCATCAAAGACGGCCTGAGCATGTATCGGGAGGCCAAGTGTTGGAAGATTCTGCGTAACCAGGATACTCATCCCGGGATCATAAACCGCTACCCGATTTTGAAACGGGTCAATCGCAAAAACGGCCGCCTGGGGAGAAAAACGGAAGATGGCCTGTACATTGGTCCCTGTTGAGAAATCTGCATCCAGACTGCCAAAGTAGGTCTGAAAATAGCCGTTTTCGAAGATCTGCCTGCCAGTGGCAAGTCCATTGGGCGAAACCCTCTGTCCTTTTCCAAAGCTGTATCCTGCAGAGGCAGTAAAGGTGGAGCCTAGCCTTCGGTTATAAACGAGGCTCAATCCTTGAGAATTTCCGTTTTGGCTTGAGGTAAATCCACCGGAGGTGAATCTGTCTGATAGATCGCTTGCCTGACCCAAATCCGCCTCTGGTGTAAAAGCTATGCCGCGGGAATAGACCGTGTCGAAAAATCCGCGGAAATCAAGGCTGGAGTTATTGTCTAAAACACGCTCGACACCGAATTCCAACCTGCTGAGTTTTGGCATTTTTGCCCGGCCGTTTTCCAAAACGATATCGCGGATTGCAACAGGCTCACGAAAAGCTATCTGAGCATCCTCAAGGTCAAGTACGCGGCTCCAGTTTTGCGGCTGGGTTTCGGTAGTATATGAGCCGCGAAGGCGTGTTTTCGGGTTCAGGTCGTAAAGAATGCCAAGGCGAGGGCTTATCCTGAACTCACCGCCAAGGCCGACGAATTTGCTGAGGTCAACGCCATAAACCAATACAAGCCCTTCTCTCACCTGCCATTCATCAGCCACTGAAAGGTCAATTTTTGAAATTTCAGAACTATTGACATTGCCTATCTGCTGAAATGCCGAGCCAAGACGCAATTTATGGTCGTTACCTGTTCGGATGGTCGCTTTGGTTTCAATGGCCTGGCGGGCAGAGCCGGTACCTGTTTGTGCGGCTATTATAAGATCTACATTTTCTGAGAGCGGAAGGTAAGCGCCAATGTTTGTCCCTAGATAAGGTCCAAAATCACCATCGGCAAAATAGGTTTCCGCTGCCATGCGTACTTTATTGGCCGGCGGAGTTTGCGGTTCAGTATTTTCGGCCGTTTCGGTTTGATTTACGGGGCTGCTCCCCTCGTTATTTTGGTAGATACTTCGGCTTAAGATTACCGAACGGCGAACCCATTTCGGGTTGTTGCGGTCGAGTTTCTTTTCAGGAAGCGTATTGCCGCTGCCCGCCCGCTCCAGCTTAAAGCCGAAAACCAGCTCACTGCCCGCAATCAGGTCTGCCGAAGCGATTGAAACCGGATTATAACCTTCGGCAACGGCCAATATCGAATAGGTTCCGGCAGCTATGCGGGCAATGAAACTACCGTCGTCGTTTGAAGTAACCTGCTTGAGCAATCGGGCTGTTCCCAGGCGAAAAATGCCTATCGTCGCACCCTTGAGCGGGTTGCCGGCATCATCTTTGACAATGCCGCGAATTGTAGCAACGGGAATAGAGGCAGCGCTTTCACCGTTGCCTCCTTCTTTGGCATCTGCCCTGATGCCGGACAGAAAAAGAAATGGGAGCAGAAATGAAATTATCGTTGATTTTATGCTTACTCTCGCCATTTCTAATGGATTCAATTTGCTTGGATTTACGATTTGATAAATTAAAGCAGCCGCGAAATTAACTTAGTGCCTTAG
>DATLZX010000149.1:0-6855 GCA_035573795.1 Pyrinomonadaceae bacterium
CGTTATCCAAATAGCGGCCTTCATATTGCTGCTGTTGCTCGGTATAAGACTATTCAACCTCCAGATAATCCAGGGGGATTACTGGGCAGACCGTGCAGAAAACCAGCGTATCAGGCTGATTCCGATACCTGCTCCGAGAGGGGCCATTTTCGATAGGAATGGCAAGATTCTGGTTGACTCCCGGCCTACATACAACGTCGTTCTATCTAACGAACCCTCGGAAAGGGCAGAGGCGGAAAACCGCATAGATGATTACGCCGCCGGGCTGGACCTCGACCCCAAATTTGTTGAATCAAGACTGGCAATACTCAAAAAGCAGAATGATTTCGAAACACTCGTTTTGAAAGAAAATGCCACGATGAGTGATATAGCGTGGGTCGAAGCCCACAGCAACGAGTTTCCCGAACTGAGGATCGAGCAACAGCCCCAGCGCTTTTACCCCCTGGGCTCTGTGCTCTCGCACGTTCTCGGCTACGTGGGCGAAATCAGCCCCTCACAGCTTGAAAAACCCGAATACAAGGAAAAAGGCTTTCGCCCCGGCGATATAATCGGTAAAGGCGGGCTTGAGGAATACTACGACGAATACCTTCGCGGACGCCCCGGCTATCGTAAGGTGATTGTTGACAGCAGGGGACGAGTGCAAAGAGAGATTGAGGTAGTACAACCACAGTCAGGCCAAGACCTTGTTACAACGATAGACCTTGACCTGCAGCTCGCCGCTGAAGAGCAATTGGCTAACTCTGTCTCAAAACGCGGGACGATCGTTGCAATGGATCCAAACAATGGCGAAATACTCGCCCTTGCTTCATATCCTGAATTTGACCCAAACGTTTTTGTCCGAGGAAGCAAAACCCCGGAAGGCAGAAAGCAAATCGTTGCCTATGGTCAGGATCCGAACCGCCCGCTGCTTAATCGAGCGATCCAGGGAAGATATCCGCCGGGCTCAACATGGAAAATTCCCGAATCTGTCGGGGCTCTCATCCAAAACGTCATTACCGTAAAAGATTCGAATATTCTTTGCGGCGGCGGAATAATGATTGGAACAAAGTTTACCCGCTGCATGGGAAATCACGGATCGCCCAATCTTTCATATGCTATCACTAAGTCCTGCGATGGCTACTATTACCGGCTTGCATTGAAAATGAAGATAGATGGGCTGATCAAGATGGTTGAAACATTCGATTATGACAAGCGAACCGGCATAGACCTCCCAAATGAAAAAATCAGCCAAACGCCAAAAAGCTGGCGGCCAATCATCGAAAAACGCGAAGGACGCTGGCCGGATATCAGGACTGTTTACGCAGGTATCGGCCAGGATACGGTTGTAGTAACACCCATCTCAATGCTCAGGGCAGTTGCCAGTATCGGCGTTCATGGGAAAATGTATACCCCGCACTTAATGAAAGAGTTCAAGCCCATTGCCGCGGTCGGCACCCCGGGAACAAACGGGTACTTTCCGGAAAGGCCTGGTTTCACTTTCCAACACCCCGAGCCGAAAATTATCCCTATTACAGATGAACAGTATGATGTCGTCGTTCACGGAATGTGGGGTGTAGTAAACGCAGGCGGAACCGCAGCTGCCATCCGGATACCCGAATTTGAGATTGCCGGTAAAACAGGCACTGCACAGGTTGCCGAACTTGGAAAAGATGTAGGCGCGAAAAAAGACCATGCATGGTTTGTCAGCTTTGCTCCGGCGTACAAACCTGAGATCGCCGTTATCAGCCTGATTGAAAATGTCGGATTTGGTGCAAGCCATGCCGCCCCGGCTGCAAAAGGCGTTTATCTTGCCTATTTGAATAAATCAAGACCGGGACTATTACAAAACCAAAATGATTCGATTGCTAAAAAATAAACAAAGCTGTTTTGCAGTGTTTGATATGGATTAAAGACGTTTGTCACACTACCGAGGCGTTTTGAAAATCAGACTGCTTATTCTAGTAAAATAATCACAGCGAATATGACATTAGGTGTCAGGTAGATAAAGACTTGGAGAGATAGAAATTAAGGCTTGTTTTGCCGAGAGTTTTTTCGCCGTTAATAAATCAGACTGATAATATGCAGCCGAAAACTGTTTTTGAATCAGTGATTTTACGAAAAATGAGCATCAAAACAGCATGCAGACCGACAATTGTTTGTTAAAGAACTGACTGATCGTAAACTTTTATGCCACCATTTTTTGAAAAGCGGGAATTGAGGGACTTCGATTGGCTTACGGCTATTCTTGCCATCACCATTTCCGCTTTCGGCGTTTGGCAGATACACAATGCTTTGCCTACGGCATCTTATTGGACCAAGCAGATTTTCGGTATAGTTGTTGCGGTTGCAGCTTTTCTGTTCATAGCATTTTCTGATTACCGAAGGATCATTGATGCCGCCCCATTTTTCTATGTTTTCGGGCTGCTGCTTCTTGCACTTGTCCTTACTCCGCTTGGCGTTACCATAAATGGCCAACGCGCCTGGCTTAAAATACCATTCATTGGACAATTCCAGCCCTCTGAATTCGTGAAAATTCCCACTGTCTTGATGCTTGCAAAGTATTTTGGGAAAAAGCGGACAGGAAACCTTACATTAAAGGAATTTTTCATAGGAATCGCAATTCTTGCCGGCCCGCTGCTGCTCATCCTGCTCGAGCCGGACGCAGGCCAAGCAATAACATATTTCCCCATACTTGCTGCGGTATTTTTTCTTTCTGGTATCAAGATTCGTTATGTTTTAGGGACGATAATTTTAGCTGCTGTATTGATTCCTACTGCCTATTTAATCGGAGTAAAAACAGGGGCCATAAAGCGTTATCAACAGGAGAGGATCAACGCCATTATTGACCCTGAAAGTGTTGATCCACGAGGCTACGGCTACCATACCATTCAGTCCATTATCACTGTTGGCAAGGGAGGCCTTTCCGGCATAAAAGGCGATACGGACACTTCGCAAAGCGTCCTGAAATTCCTGCCAGAGCCGCAAACAGATTTTATCTTTGCCGTAACTGCTGAAAATACAGGTTTTATCGGCTGCGTCTCGCTCTTGCTGGCATACGCGCTTTTGATATCGCGCCTTGTTGCCGGCGCCCGCGAAACAAATGATAGGGCAGCCATGCTTGTTATAATGTCTTTTGCGGCCTCGCTGGCTTTTCAGATATTTATGAATATTGGTATGGCGCTCGGAATATTGCCCGTTATTGGAGTCCCTCTGCCAATGATGAGCGCCGGACTATCTGCAATATTGACAACGTTTATCGCTATGGGATTTGTCGTCAGTATCAGGATGAGAAGATTTGTTAATTGATTAAAAAGCGCCTGGTTTTTCAAGTATTTATGAACGACACGCCAAAGAAAAAAAACAGTTCAGCTTTAGCTGGTTTTCCAGATTCTGCCCGTAATCCAAAAAAGAATGGCTTTATAAGGGGCTTGATTTGGGTTGCCTCTGCGATATTGCTGGCTTTATCAGCCGGCGGGCTGACAGGAATTCTTGCCGCCTATTATCTGAACAACTCGCGTTATGCGGTTGAGGTTTCTGCACTTGCAACCTACAGGCCGCCTCAGGTTACAACCATTTACGCTGATGACGGCGAAACCGTGCTCGCAGAATTTGCAATCGAGCGAAGGATACCTATCAAAGAGCAGGATATCCCCAAAAACGTCGAAAATGCCCTTCTTGCCATAGAAGATTATCGTTTCTATCAACATAATGGCATTGACCCGTACAGAATTCTCGGCGCTCTTTTCAAAAACATTACCACCGGCTCACGCGAAGGTGCTTCGACTATTACGCAACAGCTTGCAAAAAACCTTTTCCTATACAACGATCAGACCTACACACGAAAAATCAACGAATGGCTCGTAGCTCTCGAGATCGAGCGTTTTTATACCAAAAGGCAGATTTTGGAAATGTACATGAACTACGTTTTCCTCGGGGCCGGAGCCTATGGATTCGAGGCCGGAGCAAGAACCTACTTCGGCAAATCGCTCAAAGACCTCTCTTTGGAGGAAGCCGCTCTGCTGGCTGCGATTCCGAAATCAACAGAATATTCACCTACCCGCAATCTGCAAAAAGCTGAAATGCGGCGTAACATCGTCCTTGATCAAATGGCAAAATACGGCTTTATTACCCAAGCTGAGGCCGAAGCCGCAAAGGCAAAGCCTGTAAAACTGGCCGACACTGCCTATTACCAGGCACTGCCGAAATCTACGCCCTGGGATTATCCGGTAGAGGAAATTAGGAAGTACCTAGAAGAAAAATATACTACGCGGGTAGCTCAGGGAGGATTGAAAGTTTACTCAACTATCAATGTCGAAGGGCAAAAAATCGCTACCAAGGTAATTCGCGAAAAACTGCGTGCATATGATCGAAACCGCCCCTGGAGATCAGATTATCAAAACATCCTGATTGACTCCGACGGACAGCCTATTACAGATCCGAAAGAAGTCGAAAAAACCTTGAGAAGTTACAAGCATGCCGACTGGTACGGCGACGAGTATGAGGAAGGTGAATATATCAAAGGGCTCGTAATGTCTGTTGATGCCGCTTCTGATACGGCACGAATCAGATTCGGACGCTATTTTGCCACTGTCAGGGCAGATAATATGGGCCGCAGCCGCCGCAGGCCCAAAGATGAATTAAAGCCCGGTTACCTTGCAGAATTCCTTATCAAAAAGGTTGATAATAAAAATCAGACGCTCGAGGTCGAACTTTCACAAGTGCCGGAAGTGCAGGCAGCCCTCATTTGCATAAATGCAAAAAATGGCGAGATCCCTGTAATGGTGGGAGGTTATGATTTCCATACAAACAAATTCAATAATGCCACCCAAGGATTAAGGCAAACCGGGTCTGCCTATAAGCCTTTTATTTATACAGCAGCCGTCGAGGACGGAATGACACCGGATATGCTTGTTAGCGGTGCCCCGATCAAGCGTGGCGGTTGGCAGCCGCATAACTATGACGGCAGCCTGAGCCATCCGAACGTGCCGATGCGTGTAGCATTGGCAAAATCGTATAACCTGGCTGCAGTTCATCTATTGGAACAGGTCGGGATTCAGGCCGGGGCACAAATGGTTCGCCGCTTTGGTATCACCAATCCTATGGCACCAAGCCTGCCATCGGCTTTGGGGGCAAGCGAGGCCTCGCTGCTCGAAATGGTTTCGGCATACTCTGCTTTTCCAAACAAAGGCGTCAGAGTCCAACCGCATCTGATCCGAAAGGTTTACAGCCGCGATGGCACCCTTCTGGAAGAGTTTGATGGTTCGAGCTCCAGAGTAACCAGCGAATACGTTGCCGCGACAATGGTTGATATGATGCGTGGCGTGGTTGCCGGTGGCGGCACGGCCGCAGGAGCAAGCGCCGGCGGCCACCCGCTGGCCGGCAAAACCGGCACCGTAAATGACCATACGGACGTCTGGTTTATCGGTTATACACCGACCTATGTAACCGGAGTTTGGATGGGCAATCCGCTGAGAAAAGAGTCTCTGGGAGCCGGAATGACCGGCGGACATGGTGCCGTCCCATTTTTCAATGCTTTCATGATTCCCTTTATGAAGGATAAGCCAAGGGAAAGCTTCCCGCCAATTCCGCCGATCCCGCCTGAGATCAAGGTTGCGATTGAGCGAAACAAACGCGAAGAGCTCGAGAAACTGGAGATGGCACAACAAGCTGCTATTCGCTCGGGCGCACAGACAGATTCGAACACAACAGGCGAAAACCCTGCCGTAATCGGTGCTCCCTCCGGCGAGCCTACAAACCCTGCAACTGACACGGAGCCTTTGCGCACGCTGCCGGCCGAGCCTCCGCCGCCTGTAATCAAGCAGCCAATACCTAAACCACAGGTCAAAGAACCCGATCAAAACAACAATGATCGGCCGGAAGGAAGAAAAAGAAAGGGAAAGAAAGGTGACGGCTAGACTGTAGGCGAGCTTTTGGCCTAAAGCCTTTAGGCTGAGATCGAACCTCCAGACATAAACGCTGTTTAACACTTGCGGGGAATCAGCAGAAATTTTGGGACAGAAAGATCACTCTTCCTGTCCCTTACTTATTTGCTCCTGGAAAGATTCGTTAGTTGCCGTAACAGAATTTGCCCAGATAATAGGGGAGCATTTTTCTCCACCATGGCCAATCATGGTTTACGTCATGTCCCCAGAGCTCGAGTAAGTGCGGGATACCCTTTGAATGCAGCAAAGCAGAAAATTCACGGCTGCGGTCCGGAGCCTCAAAAGCGCCCTGCCCGCTGACGATTACAATCGAGTCGGCTCGTCTCAGCAGCGGCAGATAATAATCGTCATTGAGGTTTTTAAGATACATCATCGGGTTATTGAAATAGACATTGTCATCGAAATAATTCTCGAGATAATTGTAAATATCATAGCTGCCGCTCATAGCGATGACTCCGCGAAACTGGTCAGGGTGCCTGAAATACGCATTTGCAGCAAGAAAAGCGCCCAGGCTGGCTCCGGTTGTCAGCGGCTTTGCGTCTGGCCCGCATTCATTCCGAATCAGAGGCAGGACCTCCTCGATCAAGTATTTGTCGTATCGGGAGAGGATTTCGGCTTTCCAGGCAGGATGAGATTCTCGGTTCAAAAGGCTGTATTTGTTTGCCGAATTGATCGAGTATGCCCTGATTTTGCCACTTTCGATAAATGGCCTGATCGAATCAACCAAATAGAACCTTTCATACTCAAGATAATCCGCCGCAGCCGTCGGAAACATCAAAAGCGGATAGCCGGCATGTCCATAAGCTACAAGCGGCATCTCCATTCCAAGGTTTTTGCTAAACCATGAGGTAATATCTCTTCTCATTTGTCTTTATCCTGTAAAAAAATCAATCCCCAATTCTAACATTTGCAGGGCAAAAGTCGGCAATTGAAC
>DATLZX010000150.1:0-4830 GCA_035573795.1 Pyrinomonadaceae bacterium
GGCAGCGTGCCTTCTGAGAAATATTTTTCCATCAATTTGTCGTCCGATTCCGCAACAAGCTCTATTAATCGCTCTCTGGTTTTTTCAAAGATTTCTTTACCTTCTTCTGGAATCGGTATTTCCTTTGGCTTTCCGTGTTCATCGAACTCATAAGCCTTTTGATGTACTACGTCCACAACGCCGCGAAAACCTGACTCTTTACCGATGGGAAGTGTAAAGGGGACAATTGAGCGAGCGAAAGTACCGGTTGCGGTGTCCAAAGCATGCCCAAAATCTGAATGTTCTTTATCCAGCTTATTTATCACCATAAAGCGCGGCAGCAGGAACTCATTTGCATAGCTCCAGGTTTTTTCTGTTTGGACCTCGATACCATGTACCGCGTCAACAACAACCAAAGCAAGGTCTGCGACCCGAAGGGCTGGGCGTGCGTGGGCGACAAAGGCAGCGTATCCGGGAGTATCAATCAGATTGATTTTTGTTTCTTTATAAACGGCGTAGGCGAGGTTGTTATTGAGGGAAATTTTGCGTTGTATGGAATCTTCTTCGTAATCGGTAATGGTAGTACCCTCATCTACCTTACCCCAGCGGTGTGAGTTTCCGGCGACGTGGGCAAGCGAGCTTACTAATTGGGTTTTGCCCGCGTCGCCGTGTCCGATGACAGCCAGATTTCTGATATTCTCCGTTGCAAAAGCTTTCATCCTCGGCAGTATCTCCTTAAATTTTCAATGATTTACAGCAAGCAACCAAAGAACTGCTAGCCTGCATCTGCCTTGAGCTGCAATCTTTGGCATTCTTTTCAAACAGCTGAAAAGAAGGGAAAATTACTCTCCCTGCAGATGGCAATATGGCATAAGCAGCTGCAGTATTTTGCATCAAATTGTTGGTAAGTAAAAAGGTTACGTTTCTTTTGCATAATTTGCAAGAGTTTGGATTTGTTTAGGTTACAAATAATGAAACAGCCAGCCGTACTACGGTTCAAAACAGGCATAAAGAAACTATTTTTAATACATCAAAAGCTATAACGTGATATGATAGCCCACGTTATAGAGTTTTTGTCTTTGAGCTGAATGTAGCCCAGGTTAAGAGTTTTTATTTTTTGTGCTATCAGACAGCCGATGCTTTTTCAGTTTTTGTTTTAAGTAGTCACATAGCCGACGGTTTTTGAGTTTTTGTTTTCAGGCACTGGAGGGCACGCATTTTACAATAATTGTAGAGGCTTTATTGGGATGAAGGCTCGCTTTATCGGGCAAAGCCTTTACCTGGCAAAGCCATTACGACGGCAACAAAATCCAACTTGGCAGCAAAAACCAACTTATGGACAAAATAAATGCAAACTGCCGCGAAATTAACGTCAACCAAATGGAGATAATTATGCCGTTTTAACAGTGTTTTTTGCTTATTAGCGGCAGTCAAATCTCGGTAAACAGTTGATTTTGGCTGATTTAAGTTCTTTTCTAGATTAGGATTATTAAAAATTGAAATCAAAACTGTTTATCAAAATCAAACGGTTTATCCTGAGGGTTAGTATTATTCAAGGTCAAAGAGGTTTTTCCTGAGAGGTTAAAATGTCATTCTTGAGATCAGAGATTTTTTCCAGAAGAAATTTAATTGCTTTCAGTCTGTTACTGGCCATAGTTTTTACTGATGTTCCGGTATCAGCCCAGCTCATACCGATCAGCGATGTAACTGGCGGCTCCAGTGTTTTTATCTTAAGAAACAGCGGAGAGGGCGGACAGAGGAAATTTGTAACCCGGACAAGGCCCAAAGCGACAAAAAGCGACAGGCTCGCCAGCGTTAAACGAATGGCAGGCCAATATACAACATTGGCCAAAGAAAAGCCGCGTCGCGAAAGGACTGAATCGGTTGATCCCAAAAATCTTCCGCCAGAGACCAAATTGAAAGAAATGCCGCGTCAGGAAGCCTCGAAGTTATTTGCCGGCGTCGGTGAATATTACATGGATCGGAACGATTACAACAATGCTATTGATTTCTTTAGGGAAGCAGTTGACCTGGATAGCACAAACAGCAGGGCGACCAAGGGCTTGAGCGAGGCGTTGGCACTAAAAGGCAATGAATTGCTGGTAAAAGAAAGCTTTCCGGTAGCAAAAACCTTCTTTGAAGAAGCCCTTAAATACAATGACAAGAATGCTCCGGCATATTTCGGCTTGGCAGAGGTTTTGACCGAATTAGGCAAGGAAACAGAAGCTATCCAATACTATGAAAAGGCTCTGGCAAATGACAAGGAGTTGTCAGAAATATATACGCCGCTTGGGGTGCTCTATTACCAAAATGGAGAAATAGCAAAAGCAGACCAGGCTTTGACAAAAGCGGTTGCTGCATCGCCGGATAACCCACAGGCGCTGCTTTTCTTGGGGTTGGTCAGGTTCTCGCAGGTGAATTACCCCGAAGCCTTGAACCTTCTTCAAAAGGCCGCAAGTCTCGATACATCAAATGCTTCTGCTCAGTATTATCTGGGAGAGACCCTTTCCAAGCTAAACCGTCCGCAAGAGGCCGTTAATGCGTATCTTAAGGCTACATCATTGAAGGCTGATTATTTTGAAGCATGGTTTGGGTTGGGAAGTGCATATTACATTCTTGGAAAATACAAGGAATCCGCTGATGCATTTACCAAAGCGGCCAGATTGAGAAATTCCAACCCTGAAGCCTTTGCAAACCTTGCCGATGCCTATCTGCAAATACCTGATTACAATCAGGCTGAAGCAAATTATAACCTTGCGGCCATGTTTACAATGCGGCAGGAAAATCCGAAAAAAGACGAGGCCGCAGAACTTTACAGCAAGGCTGCATTTGCCGTTGCAAAACAGTGCGAGCTGAACCTTGCACAAAGAATGCCTTGCCGTTGGGATGCCGCAGTAAGCTATCTGGAAAAAGCGGCAGAGCTCGGAGATGTTTCAATTGATGTGGCAAACCTCGGCTGGGCTTATTACAATGCTGCCCGGGCAGACCTTGCTGCTGGCAGAACTGATGTCGCAAAGCCGAAACTTGAAAAAGCCAAGCTATATTTGCAGAAGGCAGCGGCTACAAATACTAAATACCTTTCGGGGACTTTGCTCAATCTCGGGATGGCGCTTACTGACCTGGGCGAGTATGCTGCCGCGGTTGATGCTTTAAGCCGGGCGGTAAAAACAGAGCCAAACTGGGCATTTGCACTGAACGAGCTCGGAATCGCCTACCGCAAACAGGGTAAATACAAAGAGGCTGCCGATCAGTTCAGAAAAGCCATCTCTAAGGATAAGAAATTTGCCGCGGCATACTACAATCTAGGCGAGGCGGAATTCAAGGCCGGCAACATCTCCGAAGCCAGAAAGGCTTGGGAAGCCCTTAAAAAAATGGGTCGAAATGACCTGGCGGCTCAGCTCGATGTTGCAACAAATGGCGGGCTTAGGGGAAGCTAGGCAAGAGCTGATTTTCTGACTACTTTTTCTTCGATGGGGTGTTTATTTCCCTCGATTAATCTTTTTATAAAAGGACAGATTAGTTCAAAAAAAGGTTGGCTAAACCGAAGGTAGCAAAAACTTTAAGCAAGATTGGCAAAATGGATTCGGTGAAATTCATTCTGCCAATCTTTTTTTGGCCAAAATAAAGAACAGCAAAGAGGTTTTAGCCTGATTCGTAAAAGCTTCAACCAATCTCGCACAGCCATTCTTCAATCAATTTCAAAGATGAGTAAACAACAAACGTCGAGGTTTCAGATAGATTCTAAAAGCTTGATCCAAAAAGATATCACATTGGCCGGATTTACGACTCTCGGTATCGGCGGCCGCGCAAAGTGGTTTTGTCGGGCTTCAAATCTCGAGGAGGTTTGTTTTGCAATAGAATTTGCAGCACAGGTCGGTGCTCCGGTCCTGTTTTTGGGTGGCGGCAGTAATCTTGTTATCTCAGATGAAGGTTTTAAGGGGTTGGTGATTTTCAATCAGATTAAAGGCCGGCAGATAATACATGAGGACGAGGAAACTGCAACAATCCGAATTAAATCAGGAGAAAATTGGGATCAGTTTGTTCAATGGGCTGTCGAGAGAAATTACTGCGGGATCGAGTCATTGAGCGGGATACCCGGCACTGTTGGCGGGACGCCAATCCAAAACGTTGGAGCCTACGGGCAGGAAGTTTCTGACGTAATTACATCGGTCGAGGCCTTGGAGCTGCCGGCTTGCAGAATGAAGAAGTTTCTTCAAGATGAATGCGGGTTCAGTTACAGAAAAAGCAGGTTTAATACTTCTGATAAAAATAAGTATTTTATCTACTCAGTTGAATTTACGCTCAGGAAAAACTCCGAGCCAAGAATAACTTATCCCGAGCTGAAATCCGAACTACCGCCTGATCCCACCATCAAGGATATCCGCAATACCGTCATAAACATAAGAAAAAGAAAATCCATGGTAATTGATGAAAATGACCGTAACAGCCGCAGCGTTGGCTCATTTTTTAAAAACCCGATTATAAATTCGGAGTCTGTTGAAAGAATCGAAAAAGTTGTCGGCCAGAGCCCTCCTCAATTTCCGCAAACCGACCGTATGGTAAAAATTCCCGCTGCCTGGTTGATTGAAAAAGCCGGTTTTAATAAAGGTTACAGGGCAGGAAATGTAGGTATTTCAGAAAATCATACTTTGGCTTTGGTAAACTTCGGCGGCGGAACAGCCGAAGAACTTATATCGCTGGCAAAAACGATACGTTTGCGGGTGTCGCAGAAATTCGGAATTTTGCTGGAGGCTGAACCAACTTTGATAGGCGTAACATTGGATTGAGCACGACAACTGAGGCAATCAAAAATTGGATCAAGCAAGATCAAATTGGCAAGTTCAAGCCCTT
>DATLZX010000151.1:0-8469 GCA_035573795.1 Pyrinomonadaceae bacterium
TGCAGCTTGATCTATGCTTTCTAAAACGGCTGAAAGCACTTCAGGCTTTGCCCTGGATATCGAATCTGCCCTTTTTGCAAACTTAATGTTTTCTATATCATCACTGGATGAGATTTGCCTGAGCCTTCCTTGCCCAATCAAATAGTAATCTACCTCCGCAGGCCGCCCCATAAAAATTGTGTAGGCCGGAACGCCAAGTGCTGCCGCCTCACGGTTCATTGTTCCTCCGCCGGATATAACCAGGTCAGAGTTAAAAATAAGGTTTGCCCCATCGAGCGGTTTTGCCGGAATAATAATATTGCTATTTGAGAATCTCCTTAAAATCTCTTCGCCCTGCTCTCTTTTCCTTGGCAAAATCAAAATCTTCGTATTGTCTTTGCCAGCTGCGTAAGCTATCAGTTTATAAAAAAGCTCGTACTCTTTACCTCGATTATATAATGCTTCGGTTGCAGGAGTTCTGATCAAAACCAATACTTCTTCCTGTGAAATGCCCAAGCGGCCTAATTCCTGCCTGAAGCCATCATCATGCTTAAAATCAGATAGATAAATATCCTCTTTTATCCCCGGATAACGCCTTGTTTTTTCACCATCCGCGCCAAAGGCCTTGAGCCGGCCCTGCGGAAAAAACTCCGGAACCAGAACCCGTTTTGCCATCCTGAAAGATATATGATTACCAGGATGGTGCTCATAATCCATCATATTCAGGCTTTTGATGCCAAGTATTCGTGCAACTACGAGCGGCTCCTGCGAGTTGTGCGAAAGCACTAAATCAATTTTTTTGCCGCTTGCCCACCTTGCCAGCAGGTAAACACGTTTGATAAATTCACTCGACTTCCCAATAATGCTCCCGCCACCATGCCTGCCTATTACTTGTGCAGGAATTGATTTGTCATTTACAAGGCCGACTGTCTGTGCATAGTCTCTGGCTGTCCAAAGAATTTCGTGGCCTCTTGCCATGAGTTCACCTGCCAGCTTGTGAAACAAAGGAACATGAGGTGAGTTCCCCAGATCAATCCATATTTTCACTGTTTGTAACCGGCCTCCATTCTAGCCATTGCAAGGCTGGCTGCAGCCAGCGCCATCCACGCTCTGCCCCATCTCATAAAGTCGGTTTTTATGGTAAAAAAGCGCAGTCTCTGGTAGTAAAAAGTGGATTTTCCATCGAATAAAAGCCCTAATGCAGTCTGATATACCCTTTCAGCAAGCAGCAGAATTTCCTCTGCTGTAAATTTGATATCTGAGTTGGTAAGCTGAAGCGTGCTTTTATTTAAAGCAATGGCTAATTCAGATAAAACGCTTATAGCAGCCCCGACTGAATGTACGTCAATCGGAAAAATCCTGGTATCAAAGTATTTCGGGGTTCCATCTTCCAGAAAAAAATTCTCTATCCAGTTGTTGATGCCTCGATTCAATGCCGGTTTGATTTCATCCCCGATTTCAGGAATAGCTTCATAAATCTGCAACAATGAGCTTAAAATAAACGCCGTGTGAAAATTATCACGCCATCTATGCCTTATCAGCGGTCCATACTGCCATCCGCCGTCTGCATTTTGTCGCCTGATAACAAAACGGACCGCCCGCACTGCGTCATTGAGTGCGGCTTCATCTTTTTTTATTGCTCCGACTCTTGCCAAAACCTCTGCAGATAAAAGGCTTGCGTTGTAAATCAAACTCTTATCAAGCGGTGTATAGCTAAAACAGAGCTCATCAACAGTCTCAAAACTTCTGTTCAGGTGAAATCTGATGAATCTGGAAATTTGCAATGCTGCTTCCAGGTAATCCTCACTCGAGGTAGCAGCGTATGCATCCATAAAAGCCTTTGCTGCAAATGCCGTCGGTACAGCAGTCGGTGTTCCTTTCGGGGCAAAAAATGCCCTTGATTGCCAGTCGAAATTATAGCCAAACGCAATGGCATCTCCTTCGGGAGTTTCAAGCCGCTTTGCAAGGCAAAAAAGCCTTTTACAAAGAAAGTTGATCTTCTCTGAATTTTGATTTTTATCAAGAGCAGAATATTTGCGATTTCCCGTGAAGCGCGCCCTGCAGGCTGCCATTGCAAACAATGCTATCGTTTTCGGGTTCACTGCCTCTGCTATCCCCAAAAAAGGCCGTAAATTGAATGGAAAACGCTTTACGAATTGCAGGAAAAGCAACCTTGTCAATGCAAATTTGTTTAACCCTGTTTTTTTTACTAGCTTGCTTTCTAATCCATCGAAAGGATCAATGCCTGCAAAATCCTTTTCTAATGCATGGTTATACAGATCTTCAAAAAGCCTCAATGGCTCAATAGCTTGTATCCTTGACTTGTTCACTTTTGTAGCGCTTTCCGAATCAATCCAGCGAGCTGGAAACTTTATTTAATTACTTAAAACTGGCTTATGTTTGTCTGCGTACTTTTCACTTATTATGAGTTTCAACCCCTAACGATAATAAGATTTAACTACTATCAAAGCCTGCCAAAGAAGAATCAACAGGTTAAAATAAGAATAATATCCTCTGGCCCTGAATAATAAAAACAGCAGTGCATTTTTGGAAATTTTGTTAGCCAGGGTAATTAGTTTACAATTAAAGACTTGAAATGAAGTTTTTAAATGATATAAGGCAGTTGATTCTGGCAGTTTGGCTCGGCTCTGCGATAACCTTCATAATCGCTGCCCAAGTGGCATTTGCCGTTTTACCGGAGCGGGAATTGGCGGGACAAATAGTTTCGCGCCTTCTGGCAATGGTGAATTTTTCAGCTATTGCGGCAGCGTTTGCAGTATTTTTGCTGTCGCTAGTAGGGAGCGCGCGGGTAAGCCCTATATTGCTGTGGCTTGACCGTGGCTTGGCTATCTTAATGGCAGCCGCAGCCGGTATCGGCCAGTTTGTATCTTCAGTTTTGATTGGAGCTGTCAGGGCAGAAATAGGCAGTAGAACCATTGATTCTTTGGCTGCAGATGACCCTTTGAAATTGAGGTTTGACCAATTACATCAGGTTTCAGTCTGGCTCCTGGCTACTGCGATGATTTGCGCATTCCTTCTTTATTTCGTGATTGCAAACCGAAGACTCAGGCCCGTAGAGGTGCAAACCGCAGAAAAAGCAGAATAAATGCTTCAACTGAAGGAGGCAGCGAGCTACAAAGATTGGAATTAAAAAAATTTTTAACCGATTGCCCTTTATTTCAGTATTGATTTCTAATCGTAAGCGTGCCTTTCATTGCGGATGTGTGGCAAAAATGCATTTTTCGACTGTGGTATAAAGGCATTTCAGAATGGCTAACTGTATTTGATTAAAATTAATATTTAAAATAATTTGTTTACAAAAGTAGTTTTAACAATTGTATTTCATTGGTTATGGAGCTTATAGAAAATCAAGGCGCTTTTGTACATCGCTTTTCGCAATGGCCTCTAAGGGAAGACCTTGCGGGCTATCCTTTCATCGTAAATAAATCCGCTCCTTTTACTCTGGTTCGCCGGGCCCTGCCGCTTACGAATCTTGGCCTAATTTCCTCAGCCGGAGCTTACATTGACGGCACTGAGCCGTTTGATCTCGACAGCCGGCGAGGTGATCCGGATTTTCGTGAAATTCCATCCGAAGTAGAGCCTGAGGATTTGAAGTATGCCGCCAAAGGATTTGACCCATCTTTTGTACAGCGCGATAGGAATTGCCAGATACCCATTGAAAGATTGGAAGAGTATTCAGCCAATGCCGTTATCGGAAGCCTCAACGAGGTCTGGTGGAGCCTTAGCCCTTTTATCCCGGATGCTGCCATGGTAGCCGGCGAGATTGTGCCTAAAATCGTTGAAAGGCTGAAACGCTATGAGGTGCAGGCCGCTCTTCTGATTCCTGCCTCAAAGCTGTGCCATCAAACACTTGGAATCATAGCCAGAGGAATCGAATTCTATGGCATTCCCACAATAATGATTTCAGTGGACCGTGAAATTACTGACAAGGTACGTCCGCCGCGTGTAGCATTTCATGAAGGCGAATTCGGACGTGTTGCGGGTGAGCCGCTTTGGCGAGAATATCAAATGAGAATCTTGGATGAATGCCTCAGGTGGCTTGAAACTTTCGATCAGCCGGGAACCAGAAAGCTCGTTGTAGATATCGAATCTGCCGTCGAAGCTGCTCGCGGAGAAAAATAGAATTTCTGGCCAGCGCGTTGCTGCAACTATTCATAATTTACACCAAAAAGAGTTTTTTCTCTTGCTAAAAAAACAAAAAGCCGGCATAGCTTGCCGGCCTTTTTTTTAACTACATGAATTTACCTCTGACTAGTTAAATTCTCTCCCTCTGGCTGCTTGATAACATTTCCGCCTATGTAAGTTTGCCTTGGTGTCTTTTCAAGCCCTCTGATCCTCAGGCTCCCTGCATCTGCCAGTTTTTTATAATTTCAAAAGGATACAACAACATGACAATATTCAGCACCAGGCTATCATGGACGAAGTAAATCAAAACCAACTCCAGCAGAACAAAAAATATTATCGAACGCAGCCATCCAAGCCTTGCAGCAATAATAAATCCGATACCGCAGGCTATCAGGTCAAAAATCGAATTCGCAATCGAATCGCCAAAATAATCCAATGAAATCGTGTTGGCCCGGTATCGTTCGATTATGAAATCGCTGTTTTCAAACAGCTCCCAGACGGCTTCAAGTATCATTGCCCAAACAAAACGGGTTTTAGGCCCCGAGTGCCTGAAAATCAATGCAGTAATCCAGAACAATGCCACACCGTGCAGGATATGGGTAAAGGTGTAGGGGTCAAGAAAGTGCTGTGATGTATGGCTGCTGTTCCATGCAGCACTTACCCATATTGCAAGATCTCCCTGCCGGCACCAGAAGTTTCGCCCCTCGATGGCCAATCCTAGAATGAGAAATAGAATAATAAAAAATGTTGCAGTTATTGGCCCGCCCAGGGCTAAAGGTTTTCTGGAATCTGCTAGTGCTGGATGCATTGAACAAGTGCCGGATCAATTAGCCGGATACCGGGATTTATGACATTTCGAAGTGATTACCAAACCAATTAAAGCGATTGAAATTTTTAATCAGGCCGTAAAAAAAGTATTTGCGCCAACTTTTAATAAATAAATTTTTAGACCAAATTTGCCCGAAATTTTGCAAATTATGAACTGTCTTTTAATACTTAGCAGATTTCGCCTGCTATTCCGTACTGGTTTCACTTTTTCCTGAAATCGCTGCATTCAAAGTATGCCAGCTTAGCGAGGCGCACTTAACCCTCGCAGGAAATTCAAGCACACCGGCAAAAATTCTCAATGAGCCAAGGTGGTTATCGTCAGTTTCAGGGTCAAGCTTTCCGGTTACCATTTTGTGAAATTCCTCGAAAAGCATTTGGGCTTCCTCTACAGTTTTATTTTGGACAGCCTGAGTCATCATCGAGGCAGAAGCTTTGGAAATCGCACAGCCCGAGCCCTCGAATGCCGCCTCTGCAATTTTATCACCATCCAATTTGAGGTAAACCCGCAAAGCATCTCCACAAAGCGGGTTGTTGCCGATTGCCGTCCTGTCCGCATTCTCTATACTGCGAAAGTTTCTCGGTTTTCTATTATGCTCAAGTATGGTTTCCTGATATAACTCGTTTATTTCTGACATATAATCAAAACTCTCATTGGATATCCAAAGCCGAGGTCAAAAAATTTTCGATTTTTTTAACACTTTCTTGGTTAGAGAGTAAATAGGTGCCGTGGCCGCCCGAACTGAAAATTTCGCTGTCTGCTTTGCCGCCTGATAATTCTTTTAGCCGCCTTACAGCATTGGCTGATTCCGGGTCATCCTCTGCAGCAAACATCAATATCGGCCTGTCTCCATATTTTTTTATCGCTGCAGTGGTGTCCATATTTCCAAAATAATTAAGCCCTGGCGAGAGCAAGATCAAGCCCTTTACCTCTTGATCAAAATTGGCTGCATAAAGCAAGGCGAGGCTGCTTCCGTAGGATGCTCCGATTATGGCGACCCTTTTGGGATCTACGCCCTGTTTTGTCCTAAGGAAATTAACAGAGGCTTTTACATCTTCTAACATTTGCTCCACAGCCTGCGATGTTCTTTCAGCCGTGACGGACTTGCCATTTTCTTGCTTTGTAGATTCACCAAATCCCCTTCCGTCTATCGAAAGCGACGAGAGCCCAAGATTTGCAAGCCTTTCCGCAAGGTCATCAAATGTATGTCGGTTAGCCTGCCATTGGTGCAGCAACAGAACGGCCGGAGCCGAGCCTTCCTTTTTCGCTTTGATAAAGCTTCCGACAATGATTGTCCCATCTGCCGACCTGATGAATACCTTCTCGGCAGCTGACGATCCGGTTTCGCTGCTGGTTGAATTTTCTGGCTTATTTACGTTCTCGGATTTTCGATTAAAGCCGGCATGACCATTGCCACCACATGAAAGGCAAGTAATTGCAAAGCAAAAAATAAAAACTTTAAGCACAATAACTTTTGAGGATATCAACATGTTTTAAGAAAATTATTTAAAAACCTCTATCACCATCTCTATGGCATCAGCGAGCTTATCAATCTCTTCGCGTGTGTTATAAAAAGCTATCGAAGCTCGGGCAGTGGCCGGTACAGAATAGAATTTCATCAGCGGTTGCGCGCAATGGTGGCCTGCACGGATAGCTATTCCCTGCTGATCAAGTATCGTGCCGATATCATGAGGATGAATACCCTCGATCTCGAAAGAGATTACAGAGGCTTTTTTCTCAGCATTCCCGATAATCCTGACTTGTGGAATCTCGGCCAGTCGAACGGTAGCATATTCCAAAAGCTCCCTTTCATAACTTTCGGCATTTTCAAAACCGATCTCCTCGAGATAGTCTATTGCAGCACCAAGCCCGATTGCAGGAGCAATGGCTGGTGTTCCGGCCTCGAATTTTTCAGGTATTGGAGCAAAGGTCGTATCTTCGAAAGAAACCGTGCGGATCATGCCTCCGCCAGTCTGAAATGGCTCCATTTTATCCAGCCATTCCCTTTTTCCGTATAGAATACCGCTGCCTGTCGGGCCGAAAAGTTTATGGCCGGAAAATGCGATGAAATCAACATCGAGTTTTGAAACATCTATTTTGAAGTGCGGCAGGCTCTGTGCCGCATCCAGGCAAACAGCAACACCCATTCGATGAGCCATCTCTATTATTTCTTCAACAGGGTTGATCGTCCCCAAAGCATTGGAAACATGGGCAATCGAGACAATTTTCGTTCGTGGATTCAGAAGCCTTTCAAACTCATCTAACTCGAGCTCGCCCTTCTGATTGATAGGTATAACACGAATTTTCGCACCGAAGGCTTTAGCTGCCATTTGCCATGGAACTATGTTCGAATGATGTTCCATCGTCGAGAGTATTATCTCGTCGCCTTCTTTAACAAACGTTTTACAAAATGAGTGTGCCAGAAGGTTCAGCCCTTCTGTGCATCCTCTAACAAAAATGCACTCGGCTGCCTCTTTGGCTCCTATGAATCTGCGTATTTTCTCTCTGGCGGCTTCATATTCGCTTGTTGCAAATTGTGAAAGGTAGTGAACACCTCGGTGAACATTAGAATGCTCTTCGGCAAGATATCGGCTCATCCGGTCAATCACCTGGCGAGGAACCTGTGCAGACGCAGCATTATCAAGATAAACAAGAGGCTTTCCGTTCACCTCACGCCCTAAAACCGGAAAGTCTCTTCTGACTTTCTCAACGTCCCAACCTGCTGCTGTTTTTAATGCTGTCATAAATTTAGTTAGTGCTGCTTCGTTTTTCTTTTCTCTTGCTGTTTCTCTTGCCTTTCAGAGATTAAAACCCATATTGAGTTTTGCGGTTACGGCCTTTTCGATTTCGCCTCTTAATTTTTCATCTTCTATCCTGTTGACGATTTCTTCGGCAAAACCATAGGTGATAAGAGCTCTTGCTATTTCTTCTGTCAATCCCCTTGTCTTTAAATAAAATATCTCTTCGGTTTCCAATTGCCCGACAGTAGCTCCGTGGGAACACTTCACATCATCGTTGAAAATCTCGAGCTGCGGCTTGGTGTCAACCCTGGCTTCGTTTGAGAGCAACAGGTTTTTATTGGACTGCTGAGCATCTGTTCCGCTTGCATTTTCACGAACAAACACCTTTCCGTTGAAAACGCCGCGCGCGGCGTCCATCAGGATGCCTTTGTAGGTTTGCTGTGATGTACAGTTTGCCGTCTTGTGATCTATCACTGAATGGGTGTCATGATGTTGCTTCCCATTCAATAGATAAAGCCCGTCCAACAACGCCTTCCCGCCCTGATCATGAAAGCTGACCGCAATATCGCACCTTGATAAACCAGCCCCGAGATTTATCGCAACAGAGGCATAACTGGCATTGCGGCCAAGATCTGTCTGCGTGTAACCATAATGCATAGTTTCTGCAGACTCATTGAGAAACCGGATATGCGTAAGGCTTGCCCCTTCAGAAATCTTGAACCTTACAACGCTGTTGATAAAAGCCTTTGGTTGTGTTGTGTATTTTTCGATAACGGT
>DATLZX010000152.1:0-6015 GCA_035573795.1 Pyrinomonadaceae bacterium
CATCCACCGCCAAATTTCAGGTATGGTTGCACGTTTGCCATACATCAGCATTCCTGTTCGGTAAATTCGTGCTGCAAGCCAGACAACTCCGGCTATCGTAGCCAGACAGACTAACATCGCAAGCAGAACATGCCAAAATGGAGGGCTCGAGGCAAAAATTCTGACCGGCATCGTTAGCGGAGCAAAAAATGGCGCAATCGAAACCCAGAAAGATATTGTCGAATCGGGATCGCGAATGACCAGAAAGCAGAAATAAAACCCGATCAGCATTATCATGATCGGAGGAAATGAAAACTGTCCTCCCTCTTGAACCGTGGTAACTACCGAGCCGATCAAAGCAAAAATTGAAGCGTAGATGAAATACCCAAGAAAAAAGAAAATCAAAAAATAGACGATCATTAATGGCGTAATACTGGGCACGCTCTCCAAAAAAGGCCTTAGTCCGGATTGAAAACTGGCAACAAACAAAATCACTGATACAGAAATCACCCATACGGCAAGCTGAGTGATCCCGGCCAGGCCAACGCCTATCAATTTACCCAGCATCAGGATAAACGGCCTTGCGGACGAAAAAAGTATTTCAGCAATTCGCGTTTCTTTTTCCTCGACCACGGATGCCAAAATTGCCTGGCCATAGATCGAGAGCAGAATATAGATCATAAAAGCTATCGCAAAAGCTGCGATAAAAACGCCTGCACTGTCCCTTTCGGCGCCGGTTTCGTCCAGGCCTTTTATGTCGTATTTGATCGGCTTCATTAACTGCTCTACAAGAGAGAGGTTTACCTGGGCATCATTGAAACGTTGAAAACGAATAGCCCTATTTACTGCATTACGCACAGACTCGATAGTCGGAAAATCAGCCGCCCTGCGCGACCTGAACTCCACCTCACCATCTGAAAAATAGTTTTTGGGAATTATCAGGTAAGCATCCGCTTCTTCATCGTTTATTTTTCCAATCATCTTGGAGCGGGCGCTCTCGCGGTCCTGTGCTTCGGTGAATTGAATGAACTTGATATCAGGCCTTGCACCAGGCGGCTCATTTACTTTGACTTTAGGAGCATCCGCCGCTTGCCCAACTCCATCTGATACATTCTGTGCGTTATTGACAGTCTGCTGTAAGCCTGCTTCGACTTCGTCACCGCTTTCATCTTTCAGCCACTGGGCAACCTTGCCGCTTTCATCATAAACGAGGATTCTGGTCATCTCGCCCCGGATCGAAAAAATCAATGCCGGGACAACTGCAAAAAATGCCCCAAGAAGCGGCACAAGAAAAGTGCCAATCAGGAATGACCAGCGAAGTACAATCTTTCTATACTCGTAATTTATGATTGCAAATAGTTTATTCATTTTTAACACACTCTATGAAAATATCATTCAGGCTAGGTTCTTTGAGCTCGAATCTGGTAATTTCTGCTCCTGCCATAACCAATGCTGACAGGATTTCCCTATTGCTTACTCCAGAGGCCGGCTTGAGTTCCAGGTAATCAGGAAACTCAGTAACTTCTTCAATAAGCTGCTTATTACTCAATACACTGTCTGCTCCTGTCCCGCGAAATATTATCGAGTGTTTTCCGAAGGATTCTTTTATTTCGCGTATTGAGCCTGATAGAACCTTTTTGGATTTATTTATAAGCAAAATATCATGGCAAAGCCTTTCGGCCGTTTCCATCAAATGTGTAGAAAATATCACTGTCTTTTCTCTTTGCCGAAATTCATCGAGCACCTCGATCATGAACTCTACATTTACCGGATCCAAACCCGAAAAAGGCTCGTCCAGTATCAGAAGGTCCGGATCGTGTATGACGGTTGAAATAAACTGAAGCTTTTGCTGCATGCCTTTTGAAAGGTCGCTTGTTTTCTTGTTTCGCCATTCCGTGAGCCTCATCCTGTCCAGCCAGGCGTCTATCCTTTTATTTGCCTCTATACCATTAACGCCTTTCAATGCAGCAAAATAACGCAATTGGTCAATTACCCTTGCCTTTTTATAAAGCCCTCTCTCTTCCGGCAGGTAACCGATCCTGTCTTGTGTTTTAGGCGAGATTTTCTCGCCAAATAACTCTATGCTTCCCTCATCGGGTATTGTTATCCCGACGAGCATCCGCATAGTGGTTGTCTTTCCTGCACCGTTAGGGCCTAAAAACCCAAAAACTCTTCCTGACCTGATTTGGAAACTGAGCTTGTCAACAGCCTTGAAATCACCAAAGGACTTGGTGACTTCCCTTACATCTACACTGATTCTTTCACTAATTTTTTCAGAATTCATTGATTCTACTTTTTATCAAGACTCTTGTTTACAAAACCCTTTATATCGCAATTAAGATTTGGGAACAGTTCCGGCAGCGCGGTAATTTTTTGCACTCGTCCTACAGTATTTCGTACATACGTCCTGTAGCAGCTTGGGCACCCGTCCCGCAGCATCTTGAATAGTTGTCCGACAAAATGAAATTGACTCAATCTGAGTTGCAATAATGGCACAAATCAAGCTATTTCAAAAATACGCTAATCGAAAATGCTTTGTTCGTTACTAAAATGTTAAATTTGCAACAGATAGATAAATAATCTCAAAAAATAATCCTTCTGCCTAAATTAAAGAATTTAGTCGATTGGTGTAAAATCACGCACAATGGATTTTCTACCCAAAATTGCGATTTATAAGATTTAAAAAAAGCATAAATCATGGAAATTTTCGTTTTCAGACGCGGCTCGGAGAAAGTGCTTGAAGGCTTCAGCGAGAATGACCTCACCGGGCTGCTATCCGACTCGGAAAACACCATCTGGGTTGATCTTCGCGGTGAAACCGAGGACGACCTGATTCAAACCAAGCGCGTTCTAAGAGATATCTTCCGTTTTCATCACCTTACCATCGAAGATTGTATTGAAACTCGTAATCAGCCCAAAATCGAGGCTTTTCCTGACTATCTGTATTTTATTGTACACGGCGTAAAGCCCGGGGAAAGTCGCCCTGACAATTTCGTAACCCGAGAGCTGGACGGATACCTTGGCCAAAATTTTCTTGTAACTTTTCATCTCGAGAAATTCAGAAGCATCAGGGACGTCAAGCAACAGATACGCTCCAGCCCTTTCATAATCTCACGCGGGCCGGCTTATCTTCTGCACCAGATTTTAGACAGACTGGTTGATAACTACATACCGCTGGTAGATGAGTTTGACACGGCTATAAATGACCTCGAGGAAAGGTTGCTGGATAAACGAAAAACCGGCGATCAGGCAATACTCGAGGAGATTATTGATGTAAGAAGGGCTGTAGCCAGGCTAAAAAGAATCTCCACACGCCAGCTTCAGGTGCTTTATCGGCTCTCGCACGGAGAATTTCCGATAGTCCCGGAAAATGTCCTCCCCTTTTATAGGGATGTTTACGACCACCTCCAGAGAATAGTTGACCTTGCAGAGACCTACCGCGAACTTGTCAGCTCGCTCTTTGAAATCCACTTTGCCGCAATGGCTAACAAAACGAATGAAGTGATGAAAACTCTTGCGGTGGTGTCTGCAATAATCCTTCCGCTTTCGCTTATTGCAGGTATTTACGGAATGAACTTCGAGAATATGCCGGAGCTGAGATCTCCCTACGGATATTTCATCACGCTGGGGATAATGGCTGCCCTGGCTCTCTTGCTTATCTATTATTTCAAAAAGAGAGGCTGGATTTTTCAAAAAGAATCAGAAGCCGATGAAGCCGATCCGTCTAACCAAGGGCAATAATTTATATTAAGTTCTACCTTCTGCAAGCGGTTTATATAAACAAGCCGATTATAAAAACAGCTTATTAAACTGCAAGAATCAAAAAGTTTACCACCGAAAGGGCAGCGCCCGCCAAAGCTCCTGCCGCTATATCATCAGCGCATATCCCAAGTCCGCCCGGCAAATCTTGCAATCTTCTTATCGGATATGGCTTCCAGATATCGAAGATCCTGAATAAAATAAACCCTGCAAAAAGTACTTCCCAGCCCGATCCAAACGGCACGAATAGAAAAACCGTTAATTGCCCGATTACTTCATCTATGACTGCTTCTTCGGGGTCTTTTTTTTCAAGCAGCCTGGCAGCCCGGTTTGAAACTCCTATCGCCAGCAGACATCCTGCAATCCAGGCACACATCAGGAGTGCATGAACGCCAGCAATCGCAGTGTCACTCGAAGCAGCAACGCCGCGCCAGGCAAATGACCTGAAACCATAATCTAGCGCCCAATAAATCAAAAGCCCGAGCAGAGAACCATAGGTTCCCGGAGCTCCCGGCAGCCAACCAACACCGCACGTTGTAAGAACAAGCGAGAGTTTATCCGGTAAATTCAGTTCTGATGGATTTTTTTCCATTATTCAACCGGCTAATTTTAATTCTGAAGCCTTAAAACCTAAGCAGATAGTTGTTAATTGCAATTAAGCCTATTACTTGGCTATATTCCATCTCTAACTACTAAAACTCTATTCCCTGCTGGGCATAGATTCCCTTGTAGAAAGGGTGCTTTATCTCTTTCATTTCCGTAACAAGATCAGCTGCCTCGATTAGTTCTGGCGGAGCGTTTCTGCCCGTAAGGATCAAATGTAAATGTGGTTGAGATTTACGGACTTCGGAAATTTCAGCAAGCACTTTTTGAGTATCCAGAAATTTGTAGTCAAGAACGTAAACAAGCTCATCGAATACCAGCAAATCATACAACCCGCTGTGCATTTTTTCCTGACAAAGCTTCCAGGTCTCTTCTGAAGTTCTGATGTCCTGCTCAGGATTATTGGTATCCCATGTAAAGCCATCGCCCATCGTATGGACTTCGACCCCAAGCTTTTCTAATGAGGTATGCTCGCCGTATCGGTCATTTCTAGACTTCATGAACTGAATCATACAGCAGCGCAGGCCGCGGCCGGCTGCCCGTATCATGGTTCCGATTGCAGCAGTAGTTTTCCCCTTGCCATTGCCGGTATTCACAATCAGCAAACCATGAGTTTTTTCACGATAATCTTCACGGCGCCATTTGTAACGCTTTTCAGTTGATTTGACCATTTGGAGGGTTAGAAGAACTTGATTTTATTCGAAACAAAATTGTTCACTGAAAAATTGAGCATTGATGTTATTGTGGTAAATCCGAAAAGAGTCTGCCAAAAGCTTTTGGTTGCATGAAACAGTAATTTTCCGTTTAATTATCTTTCTTCCAGTTCTTTTTCAATTGCCGATTCCACAGACTTGCTGACAACCTCTACGAGCTTCTGCTCGCATTGATCCCAATCTCCCTCGATTTTAAGGCCGGCAGCATTTTTATGACCGCCGCCGCCAAAGCTTTCGGCAATTTTTGCTACATTTATATTGCCTTTTGAACGCAGACTTACCCTATACGAATTCGGCCCTACCTCTCGCATGTAGATAACAGCCCGAATTTCCTCAGCAGCAAGCGGTATATTGACAAACCCATTGTTGTCGCCATCAACGGCTCCGGATTCTTCCCGCATTTTGAGTGTTTGCCTCATAAAGGCAACGCGGCCGGACTCATCTCGCCTTACTGTGTCCAAAACCCTTCGCATCAGCTCGATCCGCGACCAGGGATAGCTGTTATAAACCATTTCAGATATCTCTGACGGCCTGGCACCGGCCCTGACCAGCTCTGATGCGACTTTTAGCGTTCGGTCTGAAGTATTTGAAAAATGAAACGAGCCTGTATCTGCAACAAGTGCCATATAAAGACACTCTGCAATCTCTTTTGTAATCCTGCCCCCGATAGCTTTGCAGAGATTATAAATCATCTCGCCGACAGCCGAGGCAGTTGAATCTATCCAATTGATCGTTCCAAAATGGTCGCTGGTAACGTGGTGGTCAATATTGACTGTGAAGGAATCCTCTATGCCCACAATGTCGGGGCGTTTCAGGTCTGAGCATTCAATGACGAAGACCGCATCGTACTGTTTATCTAGCTTTTTGATATCCCTGATTTTATCGGCACCCGAAAGCCGTCTGTAAGCGGAAGGAATATCGCCATTGACTATTACTTCTGCATCCTTTCCAAGCGAGATTA